>JAUPLZ010000227.1 GCA_030836705.1 Campylobacterota bacterium | reverse complement strand
GTGAGCAAGATTTCACCTGCACCTTGTGCTTCATACTCCTTTGCTAAATCAAGAGGATCGACGTCAAGTAAGCCATATTTTTTACTAAAAACTCTATAGAGTCCGTCTACTTTTTTGATATCTATGGAGCAAACAACGCACTGTGAGCCAAAAACAGATGCTATCTCTTTTATGAACGAGGGTCTTTTAATAGCCTCTGAATTGATGCTTACTTTATCGGCTCCGGCATTTAAAACCGTTCTTACGTCATCTATGGTTTTTATACCTCCACCGATGGTTAATGGCATAAAACACTCATCTGCCATATCGGTAATGATTTCTGTATTTATGGGCTCATTATTTAAGCTTGCGTCTATGTCTAAGACTATTAGCTCGTCTACATTTCTAGTGTTATAGATACGCACGGTTGTGATAGGGTGTCCTATAGTTCTAAAAGAGCTAAACTGTATACTTTTGATAAGCTGCCAATCTTTTAGCAAAACACAGGGTATAACTCTATGTTTAAGCATTTATGATTTAATAAAATAAGTAATATTTGGATAGAAATCAAATGTTTTTAGTTCAATATTGTTTATTCCAACCACTTCGTCTAATGCCAATGTTGCCCCCGATACATAATTTAATGCATTAATCATAACGATACCGCCCTTTGGAATTTTTGGATATAAAAGCTCCAATGCTATTTTGGTTGGTTCGTATAGATTTACTGTTAAATTTAAAATACGAATAATTGTTTGAGGATTATTTTGCATGTATGCAGGAATAGTGCTGAGCATATCTCCTTGGACAAGTTCTACTTTCGGTAAGTGGTTTAACGGTCTGTCTAAATTAAAAATTTCAATTGCTCTTAAAAGATCTGAATAGCTTTCTGCTTTGTAGTCACCATCTTTAAGTTCAATATAGTTGTGCTTATCTTTATTGCTTTCCCCACAAGCACCACTAAATGTATCAAATCCTATAACTTTAGATTGATAATTATACGGCTCAAGAGCAGCTGAAATGTTTGCGTAGCTCATAAGGCCATGCCCATAATATACACCGCATTCTACGATACTGCCCAAAATACCTTGAGTTGCTTTAAACAATTCATAGTAGCACAAATCTTTTGCAAAATTTTGTCTAGATTTAAATCTAGCAAAAGAATTTAGTTTATCAGATGTAGAGCCTATTCCGTTCTTAAAATATTCCACTCTTTGTTCTTCTGCTGAAACTTGAAGATTTGTACTTAGTTTGGAACCTGTAAGTGTTTTTTTCATAATGAAAATCCTTTTTTATATTTAATAAAGTTTTCTAAAAGTTTTAAACCGTTGTCTTGACTTTTTTCAGGATGAAATTGTACTCCAAATATATTGTCTTTTGCAACTGAGGAAACAAAGTCAAACCCGTAATCGGTATAGCTCAATACATTCGTTTTATCGTTAGCACTAAAATAGTAAGAGTGGACAAAGTAAAAATCACTACCATCTTTGATGCCGTCAAAAAGAACAGATGCTTTGGTGTAGTTGACATTGTTCCATCCCACATGAGGTATTTTTAGGTTAGTGTCAAATTTGAATCTGACTACTTCACCATCTATCCATCCAAGTCCGCTATGCTCTCCAAGTTCGTAACTTTTGTTTGCTAAGAGCTGCATACCAAGGCATATTCCCAAAAAAGGTTTTTTATTTTGCAATACTTCTTCGTTTAAAACTTCTACAAGCCCTAGCTTTTGGAGATTTTTTATAGCATCTCCAAAAGCTCCCACGCCGGGGAGAACAATGTGGGAAGCTTGCTTGATTTTAGATGAATCTGATGAAATCACGGCGGGAAAACCAATTTTTTCAAATGCTTTTTGCACTGAGCGTAAATTTCCCATGCCATAGTCTACGATAACTATTTTAGCAGACAATATATTCCTCTTTTCTTACGAGCGAGCCGTCGATATCTTTTATGAACTTTCCATCTGCATTGCGCTTAAATATCTTTTTGTTTGTAAATGAGTCAACGATTGTGTCAAATTCTTCTTGAGAAAAGCCTGTATATTTAAGATATTCATCTATTGCTAGGTGAGGGGGTAAGCCGTCGTACTTGTTTACAAGGCGCACTCCCTCTTCTCTTGTTATATACCCAAGTCGAATATCAAGGCATGCATTGTCCGTTGCTCTTCCGAAACCGTATTTGACATATTTGAGGTAGTCGTGAACATGGTTGCTGTAACAGTCAAGATTTTCAAAATTTTCATAAGTAGTCTCTACTGGACGGATAGTTGTAGAAAAACCATGCACTTGTGAAGCCTTAAGAACTTCTCGCAAGTCCCATTTAAAATAATAGCCAAGAAAAAGACCGGTAACTCCTACTTTGTGGATATCTTCTTCATTTGGGTATGTGTAAAGAGAGAGATCTCTTTTAGTAATTCCCTCTACTCCTATCATGTCGGATATTCTGTTTCCAAGCAGTCCGCCAAACTCTTCAAGCCATTGTCTGTCTAAGATATTTCTTGTTTTGCTGCTTGCAGGTCCGCCATACTCGATTTGAGGGCTTTCTCCCCAGATAATGAGAGGAACTTCAAATTTTACTGCGATGTTAGGCACTACGGTAAAGAGTCCGATGTGATGCTGCCATTCACAATCGCCTGTGCGTTTAATTGCTTCACGAGCTAGTTTTTTATAAACAACGGGATTTCTTTTGATGTGCATAAGGTCCACACCAAGATTATTGAGATTTTCGAGATTTTTTCTTCCGATTTCCGTAGGAATAGTAGGCTCAAAACAGACACACAAAGGGTTTAGTCCAAGCTCTTTGGCTTTGATGACTTGAAAGGTAGAGTCTTTGCCGCCGCTTACACCGATAATGCAGTCATAGTCAGGATTTTTTTTGTTTGCATGAACAATTTCCAAAAATTCGTTTTTTCTTTTCTCCCAGTCTATCTCTTTGTCTTTTGCCACTTGGGAATTGCAGGCATCGCAAATACCATATTCATCAAAATGAAGGTCTGGTTTTGTGTCAGGCATCACGCATTTTTTACAAAATTTCACTCTTTTGCTCCTATGACGACTTGTAGTTTGTAGCCGAGCAGTTTATCATGAATTATTTTTTCATCCAAAATATCCTCGACGCTTTCTTTGTTGTTTATATTA
>JAUPLZ010000226.1 GCA_030836705.1 Campylobacterota bacterium | reverse complement strand
GGTGGACCAGCATCTAGTAAAACAAGAAATACACTGGATAGACAATGGCTTGAAGAGTTTGGCGGACTTTTAGGCAACAGAATATCTGATATGGTAGGGGTTGATGGATTAACTAAAAAAGATTTGTCACTGTACACTTACGCAAGCGATGAAGATATACACAGAGTTGGTGTTACGGGGTTGTTTCTGGGATATTATTTTAAATGGGATTTAAGAGAAGTTGTAAAAAAATCTAAAGAACATGGCTTTAGCGTGCAGGATAGACCTGTTGAAACTACTTACGAAAACTTTGAAAACCTAGATTGTTATAGCAACCATTTACATGATTACCTTAAATATGTGAAATATGGATTCGGAAGAGCCACTGATAACGCATGTTTAGATATAAGACTTGGGTATATTAAAAGAGAAGAAGGCGTAAGACTTGTAAATAAATATGATGGAATACCGCCTAAAAAAGCGATTAAAGAGTATTTAAATTACACAGGTTTTACACAAGAAGAGTTTAATAAAATCGTAGATTCATACACAAATAAGCGAATTTTCAAGAGAGATGAAAACGGTAAGTTTATAAGAGATATTGATGGCTCTTTAGTTAGAAAGGAAGAGTTTATTGTTAAATAATCATGAAATTATTAAAAATGTATTCAAAGAGAACAACATAAATCTAAGAGATAGTTTGAAATGAAAAAAGTACTTATTATTGATATAAAAAGAAAATATGATATAAAAAAATTGTCTGATATATTTAAAAGTATTCAATTTGAACAAGTGTTATCTCTAACTCCATTTTCTTCTTATGTTCTAGATTGTTATGGAATTAAATATCAGACGTTTCATGATATAAAATCTATAGTATCTTTTCGTGAATTGGTACTCAATAAATACAATCACATAAAATTTACGATTGGAGAATATCATGAATGTTCATATTTATTGAGAAACTTAATGCAAATTGTAACACATGAAGAATATATTGGAGTGATTAATTCTCATATAGAAAGCATGAAAAATAGGGAAATAACTTACTTAACAGATACTAGTAAAGATTTTTCAATGAATGAACTCAGACAAAATAAGTATAGTTTATTACATCTAAATAAAAATATTGCAAATACAATTATTTTGAATGAAACTAGTAAATTTTTTCATTTTAATAGTAACTTTTTTAAAAAAATTAAATCTTTAAAAAAGAAAGGACTTATAAAAAAAATATTAAATAAAATACTAAATATTAAGGTCGGGTATGAGAATGTCTATTTGTCAAATTTTATAAAAAGGTATAAAGTTGATAGTATGCAATTTAAAAAGATTGACACTGTAGCAATGTTAAAGGATTGTAGACAAAAGTGTATAGACTGTATCGGTAGCGATATAGATTATATATATGAATCATTGTTTGATGATTTAGAGCGAGTACTTGAAAACTTTAAACCTAAAGAAATTTTAAATTTTTTTACATATATCGCTGACAGTGAATCGTGGATTAAGTATTTATTATTAAGAAAAAATAAAAAAACTATAGTTTTTACTCAGCATGGTTCTTATTTATATGAGCATTTTTTTTATAAATATTGTGAAGCACTTCCAGAGTGTATTAACTTGGTCTCAAATGATTACACAAAACAAAAATTTTTAAAATTGAAGTCAAACAATGTATACACTATTGGTTCTGAAAATTTAAATTACAGAATTTATGATTCTAGTAATGAGTTTGATTTTTTATATATTACATATAATGTAAATTATTCTGGGTACGGTGTATATATTGAAAGTGATAGCTGTATGCATAGTATGGATGGTAATAATATATTTAAAAAACATCAAGAAATCATTAATCTATTTGGAACCAAATTTAAAGATAAAAAAATTTGTATAAAAGTACAGCCTGGTATATTTGCAGGTACGATGTTATATGTGCCATTTTTAGAATTAAGCAAAGAGTACAAAAACATTACTATAGAAGTTTCTACACCAATTTCAAGTCTTATTCAAAAATCAAAATATATTATTAGTGACTATTTTTCTTCAGAGTTTATAAACAGAGAACTCCACTACAAGAGAGATATTATTTTATTTAAAGGTGCACCTTTGCCTTTGCCTGAAGATACACTTGAAGATATGGAAAAAATGTTTATATTAGTAGAGACTGTAGATGACTTAAAAGCTAAAGTGGAAAATATAGAAGAAATAACAAAAGATAGACCAAGATATGATGACATCATAGAGTACTACTCTTCAAAAAAATGTGACACAAAAAAAGCAGTTGCAGAAATACTAGAGAAAGAACTCAATGCAAGAGCATAGCCTAAAAAAAAGATACAGCATTAAGCTTTTTGCCAATATTATAAGTGCTGTAATAGGAGCAATTATGGTTGCTATCGTGCCAAAAGCACTAGGTCCTGTGGCTTACGGGCAATTTGTGTACTTGCAAGAGTTTTTTACAAAGGCTATAGGCTTTTTGGACATGGGAAGTTCTATAGCATTTTTTACTAAGCTTAGTGCTAGACATGAGAGAAAAGAGCTTATTACATTTTATTTCCTATACTCTTTTGTAGTTTTGTTACTGATTTTTGGATTTGTCTTCGCAAGTGATATTTTTGGTTTTATGCACGCTATTATCCCTGCTGTTCCTATTGAGTATATTTATATGGGACTATTTTTTGGATTTTTTACTTGGGTTACTCAAATATTTATCAAGATTTCTGATGCTTATGCTTTGACCGTATCTGTTGAGCTTATCAAAGTAGGACATAAAGTTATTTCTTTACTACTTTTACTCTTTTTTGTCTATCAATTGACTTTTGATTTGGAACTGTTTTTTCATTTTCATTATATTGCACTTATCTCTTTTATGTTTATCATCTCATGGCTATTTATTAGAAAAGGTATTTTCAGAGATATTTTCAATTTTCAATTTTCAATTTTCAATTTATCAAAAGAGTTTATTAGCTATTGTCATCCATTAGTTGTTTATAGCATTGTTGGACTTTTGGCAGGGCTTTTTGATATATGGTTACTTCAAAAAGTAGCAGGAAGTGAGCAAATGGGATTTTATGGATTGTCCTATAGTTTGGCTGCGATGTGCTTTTTATTTACAAGTGCTATGACGCCTATCATCACAAGAGAGTTTAGTAAATCGTATGAACAAAAAGATCTTGAAAATATGCGAAAGCTTTTTTATAGATACATCCCTATGCTTTATAGCATCGCTGCTTATTTTGCAGTCTTTATATCGGTACAAAGTGAGAATGTACTGATGATATTTACCGATGAGAAGTTCAAAGATGCTTTTCTAGTCCTTGTAATCATGGCACTTTATCCTATCCATCAAACTTATGGACAGTTAAGCGGAAGTATCTTTTATGCCACCGGACAAA
>JAUPLZ010000028.1 GCA_030836705.1 Campylobacterota bacterium | reverse complement strand
GATATTTGCTTTTTTAATCTTGTGTAGTTCACAATACTTGATAACATCTTCATAGCTTACCTCTTTAAAGAGTGTTGTGATAGCATAGTGATATTTTGGCTCGGTAGATGAAAGAGAAAATATGCAAAACAAATCATCCACGCTATAATGAAGCTCTTTGTCGCTGATGGAGTTGTTGATGGAAGAGAGTATCCACTTAGCACTATTTGCTTTTTTATCCTCCATGCTTACTTCCGCATAGGGTTTGATAAAGACATACTCCTCTTCATCTAAACTCAAATCATACTCGACTTGCTTCATAAGGATAAACTCTGGCTTAAGCCCAAAATACTTTGCAAATTTTTTTGCAGTGTGTAGCGTGAAACCTCGCTTATGTTGGTAGAGTTCACTGATGGTTTTTTTACCGATATTTAGCGACTTACAAAGCACATCTTGCGTTATGTGGTTTGGCTCAATATATTTTTCTTTTATAAAATCAATCGGTGCTACCATGTATTTATCTCTTTATGATAATTTATTATCTTTTTAATATTATCATAATATGATAAATATTAAGCTAAATGTAAATCATTTTATTTTTTCTACTATAGATCTTCTTGCTCTGCTTTACTCTCTCTACAGGGTTAAAGCCCCAAGTGACTCTTGATTTTGGTTTTGGGATTTTTATGGTTTGTTTTTTCATAGTATGCTCCAAGTTTTTTGGAATCATACTTTTTTATATGGTCGCATTTTGACCATTAAGCTTTTTTAAAAATTAATACAAAAACCCAAAGAGCCAAAGTGGGATTTTTTTGCCAAATCCTACTTCTATATCATCAGCCACTACAAAGCTATTTGGCATATCTTTTATTTGAGCAAATCGTTTATCTTTACCGCCTACTTCTACGGTGTATTTCTCATCTACCAAAAAATCACCCTTATCAAGATAGTGAAGTTTATGAAAGCCTCCGACTTGACTGGCAAAAAATGTCTCTCTCAAAGTTCCTTTATCATGATTTACGCATAAAGCTTCAAAAAGGTTTGTATTTGCAAGATAGAGCTTATCGGATTTTCGTATGTTTGCGAACCGTTTTCCCTCATGGGTGATTTGTTTAACAAGTTCCGCATCATCAAGATACTCTATATACTTATAGAGCGTACTTTTTGTAATCCCGACTGTTCTTGCCAAAGACTCTATGCTAAACTCTAGCGGCTTAGATACGCAGATAGTAAGTAACAATTTTTTCAAAGTATCTATTTTATCTGGCTGTATAGAAAAGAGTTTGCTCAAATCAGTATGTAAAATGGTATTGATGGTCTCTATGATTCTATCGACATATTTTGATCTATCTTCAAAATAAAATGGATAAGCTCCAACTTTTAAAAACTCATCAAAATATTTCAAAATCTTTTTGTTTTTGAGACTTTGAAGTATCTCGTTTGCAATATTTTCATGGTTGTCTAAAATCTCTTCAAGCTTATAAGTTTGAAGCAAAATATTATGTTCTAGCTCCAAATACTCCTTAAAACTAAGCGGATAGAGATGATACATAGAGTAGCGTCTGGCAAAATCTGGACTAGTGAGATGCAGAGCTGAAGAGCCTGTAAAATAGACTTTGACACTCAAAAAATCATAAATTGATTTTAGCTCTTTTTCAAAGTTTGCAGCTTCATGCACTTCATCTATGCAGATTAGCTCACCGCCTCTTTTGCTAAATTCATCCACAAAATCAAATAAAGAGACCCCATAAAACATGGCATGGTCGCATGATATGTAGAGTTTGCTACTAAAAGGCAATGGGGAAGATTGCAAAATCTGCATCAAAGTGGTCGTTTTACCAATCCCTCGGCTCCCATAAACTGCCGTGATTTTCGCAGTCGAGTTTTGCAAACCATCGAAAATATATCGCTTGTAAGATGGTAGTTGTTGGTTTGCTTTTAGGGCGTAGAGCCTTTTGGCGTTTTCAAGTAGGGTTTGCATAATTTTCTCTGATTTGGTTTATTGCATTATACTAAATAATTTATTATAAGTATATTATGAAATACTTAAATGAATTACTTTACTTTTTTTGTCGTGATTATTGAGATTTTGCTATTTTAGTTTACATATTTTAACTAGTACGAAAATTTATTTATGAGATTGTTTAAATCACCTTTTTTATATATTCTCAATTCTAGTGGATTTTTAATAATTTCAATCATTTTTCTTAATTTATTAAACCAAAGCGTAATCTCGTTTTCATTTACAACTACTGGTTTTTTATGTATATAATCATTTCGCTTTTTAATCATTACTTTCATATCAAAGTTCTCATTTGATCCTAGCTTTATAAATAATTTTTGAATTCTACATCTTAATGCATTGTGTTCACAGTTATAAGCCTCTCCATCCCAAAAAACCATTTCTCTGTCATTTGGTATAAAAACACTTAAAATAGATTCTATACTGACAGCAATAGAAACAGTAGCATATAAAAACTTATTACTCCTATCACTATCAAGAATATCAAATACTGCTTCTACTTCTACGATTATTTTTTTCCAAAATGGCTCGTATTTTTCAAATTCAAATCCGTATTGTGCAAAGATATCATTTTCTAAAATTGATAAAATATTCATCTTTGTAAGGTAGATATCTTTTAAAAACTTTCGCTTCAACCCTCTATCAACCAACCTAACAAACTTATTGATATTTTCTACCGTATCTATACTTTTATCTTCTGGATGCTCTTTTTTGATATAGCCAAGTATTTTTTTCTCATATAGTTTTTCCAAGATGGTGCTTTTGCTTGTAGCTGTAAGCATGATCACTTGAATACCGGCATTTATCTCGTGGATTTTTTGAAGTATTTTGATGCCTGAGTAGTTGTCGATATCTTCATTTTCGTGGTCACTCTCAAGTAGTCGCAAATCCAGAACAACCACATCAGGATTTTCATTGGCAATTCTTTTATATGTAAAATCACTAAAACCATCTCTGTCTTGATAGTTTGTTCTAAATGGCTTAAACTCTACTCCCTCTTTAGTAAGTGCTACTTTTAAAATATCCGCCCAACCCTTAGCCCACTCGTCATCTATGAGTAAAACTTTGCCTTTTTTGGATGCTTCGACTATCTTTTGTTCTACATGCAAATCTTTTTCATGGAGTGTTTTGAGATATTTAAAATAAAGCATATTTTCTATTTTTGCTTTATTGGCTTTTGTTGCATCGGTATCAACTTTTAAAAACTCAGCCCATCGATAAATACTCCACTCATTGGTAATATCATGATGACTTAGATAATCTTGTGGCGGGTCAATATGGATTAAATCTAAAAATTCTTTTTTAAAATCATTAAACGGTTTAATTTGGTTAAAAACTTTTTCAAAATAATCATAAGATGCGATTTCATTTCTAGCAACAAAAGTATTTTTTGTAAAAAGTATATTTGCCATTGGTACTAGCTTATTTAAAATATACCCATCTACATCGCTTATTATCACTATTGGAACAAATCGTTTATCGCCTAATTCATTACTTAGTCTTATATGATATGCAAGAGTAATCCCATAGAGTTCAAGATAGTTATCCGAAAGATTATCTTTGATAAATAATATATTGAACTCTTTTTGTTGTAATTTTGGAATAAATTTTTGAGAAATGTAAGTATCTAAATCACTATTACCAAAATCAAAAGATTCAGTATCAAACTTTTCTAAAATCTCAACTTGTGTTTTGAGCGGTGTATTGTCTTTATGGACTAGTAGAGCGTTAAATTCAGACATGCAATACTACTTGTTGTTTGATTTGATTTGTTAAATCTTTGGTTAGCTTTCTGAAATCTTGTATTTTTAAGAAATCATTTGCTGGTTGTTCGAATATTAAAAAATCTCTTATTAAATCCATATGAACTTCATCTTCAAATTCTTCATATGTTATGTTTTCAGCAAAATTATTTTTTCCTATAAAAACATTAATTTTTTCAAGCGAATTAAGCAAAAGATTAATTTTCCAATTCTCTCCAAAAGCCAATACAAGCAGATTTGGTTTATTGTTTTTCGATAACTCTAAAAATAGCTTTAAATTATTGCTATAAAACTTCTTAGAGTTAAGTAATAAGTGTTCAAAAGGTGAGTTTTTAATACTAACAGATGAGATGCCTCCTGAAAAAAACACTAATGATTTAGGTTTATTTTTTTGTTTACAAATCTCTTTAAAAGTACTAATCATTTGACCATTTAGATCTCCAAAAGCTGACCTATGAGTAATAATCACTTCATATTCATCTAATCTGCTGAAATCATTGTTTCTGAATTCTTCAAGTAGTTCTTCATAGGAATCAGCAGTAAAATTATCTAAAATTTCTGAATATTTAAAAAAATCAATACTTGTTTCTTTGTAGAATTTTATTTGTCTTTCTGTTCTATCATCTATAAGCATTATTTTTTTCATTTATAAAACCTCAATATATGTGTAAAGCCTTTTGGTTCATAATCTAATTTTTCAATCTCTTGAATATTTTTATCTCTTAAAAAATTAATACGATAGTTACCATCTGAACACTTAGTTTCTATCGACCAGTCACAAAGTGAGCAAAATCTTTCAGAAATAGTTTTAAAATCCCCATCATTAATTTCTAAAGCTAGTTTTTGACTTTCTTTGTTTGATTGAGAACCATTTTGAGTAATAGAAACTTCTATATATTCATGAATATCTGTTTTTAGCTCTATATCAACAGAATTAAATTGTGACCTTTTTTTAATTTCATTAAATATTGTGTTCATTCCTCCTTTTAACCACTGAACATCTGTATAAAAATCTTGCCCTTTAAGTCGCTTATCAATAGAGGTATTGAAAGTGTCATTTAGTGATTTTTTCATTTCAATAAATACTTTGTATAGTTGATTTACTTCTGATCTCACTTCTATTTCATGCTTAAAAACATGCATACAAACATCATAAAAAGTTGTGATACTTCTTTCGTTTATTTCTTGTTGATGCTGTTTCTCTAATTGATACTCAAACGGATTATTTCCTTTTTGATTTTTTGATACATCTAAACACCACTCTTTTAGTTCAGGAGATGACCATCCAAATGTAACACCACTATCTCCCCATCCACTACTCTTAGATTTTAATTTTTCGGCTCTTTCTTGTGTGCCCAAATTTTTAGCGAATAAGAAGGCATAGATTTTTCCATGAAGCCTTTTAGACAAGTCTTTTAGTGGCTTGTCGATTTTCTTCCATGCTGAATTAAGATTTTTTATGAAATCTTCGTATCCATTAAATTGATAATATTCCTCTTCGCTATGAACAGCGGCTTTTAATGCACATGGTTGCTTTTCACAAGTTGTGAAATTTCTTAAAATTTTGACTAATTCTTTTGGATTATGTTTATCATTTATAGTATTTTTCTTAATAATTTCAGTTTGTTTTTCTTCACCATTATTGCTATTAGTGACTTCTGCTTCTATTAATTTATAAGCATCCATAGCCTTTTGATGAAGAGTCTTATAGGTGCTATCTTCGTTTCCTTTTACCATCTTTAGATATTGCAACTTTCCAAAAATCACTAAATCCAGGCTTTTGCCACCATTTTTTTCAGCAAATATCTTTTGAGCTTTTTCATCTCCATACTTTTCTACCAAATGAATCAATGCTCTAACATTTTTAATATAGCTTCTTGAAACATTTATTTTTTCATTTACAATTAGCCCTGTAACCTCTTGCTTATAGCCTCTTTTTTGAAGTCTTGTTTTTTTAGGATTTATTTTAAAGTTTTCGCTTTGAATGATAGAAAATAGTTTTTGTAAAAATTCGCTGTTTTCTTGATATACATTATGGTCTGATGAAAATGTCATATCATCTGCATATCTTGTGTATTTGACATTATATGCTTTTGCAAGTTCTAAAAGTTTTTTATCTAGTCTATGACAAATTATATTTGAAAGTATCGGTGATGTTGGAGCACCTTGTGGCAAAAAGTTTTTTTCATTGCTACCTTGTTCGTATTGAAAACAAACCAAATTTGCCAATAAATTTGCAATTTCAATCCTTCTACCGTTTAGATTAAATGGTGGATGTTGCAACCTTTTCCATACTCTAGCTTGATGAATATTTGGAAAAAAATTTTCAAGATCTATGTTGTAAACATAATTTTTATCCACATGTAATTTTGCATTTGTAACTACTGATCTATTTGGCAAAAATCCATGTGCCACAGATTGTGGTTTATGGAGCGCTTGAAATATTACATTTAATGTTTTTAGAATATATTTTAATCCTTTGCTTGGCGAATAAATCTCTCTTTCACCACCAGATTTTTTTGGTATTTTAAATACCTGATATTTATCTTTAGAGTGATATGCATTGTAAGTTAAATGTTTAACTTTTACTTTATGTGCATGGGAATAGATTGTTTTATTTACTTTATTGATTAAAAATACAAAATCTTTTATGCTTTGTAACTCATTAAAAGCCTTTTGAATATGCTCCTCAAATGAAGTTTCTTCTTTGTCTTTGAGTTCAATTTTAGAAATATTGTTTTTTAACTGTTGTTTTGAAATTTCTGTATATTTAGCGTTCAGAGTACTGTTAGATATTTCAACATCATCATCGTCTAAATCCAAACCTTTTATGTTGATAGACATTGGAATATATTTTGAAAATGTGCCAATATTAATTTTTGCAATACTATCATTATTTAGTTCAAGTCCGTGGTATTCAGCACCTTCCTTTAGACTTTGATTATTACTATATGTAACATTTGCTACAATATTATCTTTGGCATTAGAAATTATTTTAAAAGCATCACTTATTGTTTTCACTTCATCTTTGTTCAATGAATTTGCATGGGATTTGACAGCTATATTTAACTCATTTGCCTTGCTGATGATTTCTTTTGAAGTTACATTGAGTGTTTTAGCTAGTTCAAAAATTCTTGTTTTATTCATTTTTTAAATTTTAATCCTTATAAATATCCATAATATATTCATTGTGTATGACCCTCTAGCTTCGCCATCTCACCATTAGCTTCGCCATCTCACCATTCTCGTCCTGAGTTTGGTTTGTCAAATTAACTTAAAACATTGACCCATCACTTAAAAAGCTTGGGGCTTATGCCGAATACAGCATATCATTCAATATTTATGGATATTTATAAAAACTAATTCCTCCTTATTTTATATTATTTTTACTTTAAATATAATTTTAAAACTTTACACTTTTATATAGACATATATTGGTTATGCACAACATATATTTTCAATACTTTTTGTTTTTTAATACATCATAAGCCTCATTAATAAGCTTTGCTTTATTTTGAGCATATTCAAGCATATCTGCAGGTAAACCTTTGCTAACTAGCGTATCATAGTGATAAGCTCTTATAAGTCTTCTATAGTTACTTTTTATTATCTCAAAAGTAGCATCTATATCGCATTCAAGAAGTTCATAGTATTTTGTTTGGCTGCTGTAACTTGCAGTTTCTTTATAGTTGTTTTCTTCTTCAAAGTATGAATCTTTATAATATTCAATTAAAGTCAGCTTTGCATATTCTCTATTGCCGCTATAGTATTTTTCTTTCTTTACAGTACAAACCATGCCTTCATGAAGAGTCACGTGCATCCATGAACTATTTTTAGGTATAGAAGTATAAAATTTTCTGCCGTTGATAGTAAAAATCATATTTTCTTGAAAGAGTTTGTTAATTGTTATTACAAATTTTTTATTATATGAAATTGGTAAATCTCTAAAACTTGTTGATTTCATAGGATAGTCCTTTTTTTAGTTACTTGAATTATATATTTTAATATAGCCATATTTTGTCCATCAAAAAATAAAATTCAAATTTTTAAACTCTTCTTCCAGATAGTTCAACCTCTCATCTTGCAGTTTTGCCAAAATGAGATTGTCTTGATTTGGCAAGAGTATTTTTACATCTTGACTAGCCCTTGTGAGTGCTACATACAAAAGTCTGTACATCATATCTTTATCTCGCATATTTTCTATCTCTGTTAGGTCGATGTACACTGTCTCATAGGTGCTACCTTGAACTTTGTGGATGGTAGAGGCATAGATGTATTTTACATCTGCAAACATATCTTTTAGAGCAAAAAATCTCTCCCACTTCTGCTTTCTTGTTTCGTAATGTTTTTCATTTTTTGCATCTTTTGCAAGAGTGTTAAGTACCATCTCAAATCTTCCTTGAGAATACGGGTCAACTACTTTTAATGGTCTGTCTTCTAAATCTTTACAATCCCAAAAATCGATTTGCAGTGAGTTAAGGTACTCCTTTGTGGCACTTGAGAGCTCTACTATAGAGCTGTTTTGGTGGATTAGCATACCGCTTATGACATTGGCTTTTTGAAAAATTACTTTATCGCCTTTGAGTAGCGTCTCTGGATCATATACATTTTGCTCTTCCCAAAATCTTTTTCGTATCGCTCTGTTGTGATTATCGACACTTTTGTTTGTAAAACTCACTATTGCTTTATCTTTTTTTGCCCAAGTCTCTGGTGTGCAAAAATCATCATAAAAGCTTTGAGCAGAGTTGAAAAACTGCACTTTATCTTTAAATGCAGCATCATCAAAAAACTCTTTTATAGAAATGTAATTTTTAGACTTGATAATATTTCTTGCTTTTGTCGCCATTGTGATGATATAGCTATCTTTAGCTTGTCTTACGATTTCATTTAGTTTATATCGACTTCTTACATTGAAAATCTGGTTTTTATCACTATCTATTGGCAAAAGCTGATATTCGTCTCCGACATACAATACAGCTTTCACTCTTTCATTCTCAATCGCTTTGATAATGAACTCATACAAATCTTGACCAATCATCGAGCTTTCATCTACGATGAGAATATCTGTTTTGGCATTATCTTTCTCTTTTGATTTTATAGGTTCAAATTTTTGTATCCCTCTATCATAATCAGTTACAAGCGTTAGATTTAAAAAAGACTGTATGGTTTTTGTATCTACATTTTCAATCTCATCATTTATGAGATTTTGTCTAAGTACCTGAAGGGCTTTATGTGTTGGTGCGGTAATGGTGATATGGTACTTTTCTTTGAGTTTTTTGACTAGTTTTGTGGTGAGGTATGTTTTACCAGTACCTGCTGCACCGCTTAGTGAGACTTCATTGTCCCATTTCATGTCTGTTTTGATTATATTTTCAAGTTGAGCAGCAATGGCTTCATAAGCTTGGTTTTGAGTAGTGATGCTTGTATTTGTAGATGCCATTTTTCAACCTTTATATTTTTTCTACTCGAAGTATAGAAAAATGTGTAGTCATATTTTGTCTATTTATAAAACAACTCTATATTGTGTGTTTCTCCCCAAAGCACCTTCTATCTGTTCTAAACAACCTAGACTTACAAGCTCTTGAATATCTCTTTTTGCGGTAGCTATAGATGTTTTGGTCATGGAGATATATTTTTTCGTTGTGAGTCCGCCTTGAAACTCTCCTTCGTTGTACTCAAGAAGCTTACCAAGCACTTTTAGTTGGCGTTCATTGAGAGAGATATGGCGTACTTTATCCCAGAATTGTGTTTTTTTCATTATCTTGTTGATTACACTCAGTGTATCTTGAAGCGAGCTATTAAATACATCCAAATACCAAGATATCCATGGAGTACAATTCAAGTTTGGATTATCTGTTAAGTTTTGAGATTTCTCTAGTTTGTCATAATAATTTTTACGATTCTGGGCTATGGCACTAGATATTGAAAAATATTTATACTCTATACCGAAATCTTTTGAGAGGATATAGTCACTGATGATTCTAGCCATCCTGCCGTTTCCATCATCGTAAGGGTGGATTGTTACAAGCCAAAGATGTGCTATTGCGCTTTTTATATAAAGATCATCATCACTTGTGTTGATGTAATCTAGCAAAGAATCAATATCTTTGGCTATTCTCTTCGCCGGCAATCCCACAAAATGTACTTTTTCCTTGCCTATGACACCTGAAACTATCTGCATATCATCATAATCTCGAAATACTCCCAGTTCAATCTTAGCAAAACTACTTGAAGTATGCAAAAGAAGTGCTTTATGCCATTTGTGAAGACGCTCTAACTCTAGTGGCTCCAAGTTTAACATGGTATCCATCAGTATATCTGCAAGCGCATCGGTGTAGTATGTTGATTTGTCATCTTTTTTATCAAATGAGGCATCAAGTTTTTTTCTTATGGAAGATCTCACGCTCTCTCTTTGAAGATGCTCTCCTTCTATGGCGGAAGTTGAGACTAGCTCACTCGTAAAAAGCTCTATTTGAATACTGTTTTGCACATCTTTATCAAGTAAAGCTATAAGTGCTTTTACCTGACCGACACTCTGAGATATTTGTCTGATTTTTGGCAAAAGTACGCCCAAATCATAATG
>JAUPLZ010000225.1 GCA_030836705.1 Campylobacterota bacterium | reverse complement strand
CTCTATCTATGCGATGCTAACGCGTACAGGAGAGGTCTATTTTGATTCCGTGGCGATGATTATTACTTTTGTTCTGGTCGGAAAATATTTGGAAGTATTGAGCAAAAAGCAGGCTGTCGATACGCTTGATACGCTTATGGGAAGCACTCCGACCGAAGTAACCCTGGTCAAAGAAGGGACAAAAAGTCTTGTGAGCGTGGAAAATATCGTTGCCAAAGATCTTATAGAGCTTAAACCTGGAGAAAAAGTCGTTATAGACGGACGGGTCATATCCGGCCAAGGTTCTTTTGATGAAAGCTCCTTGACCGGGGAAAATGAGCCTGTCTACAAACAAGAGGGGGACGAGATACTGAGCGGCTCAGTCTGTCTGGACTCCGTACTGCGCTATGAAACTACCAAGGATGCTTCTCATTCACTGCTTCATTCTATCGTAAAACTTTTGGAAGAATCCATCACCAAAAAACCGAAAATAGAACAGCTTGCCAACGAAATCTCAGGATATTTCTCCAGTGTCATTCTTTTGATCGCTCTTGCCGCTTTTGCAGGGTGGTATCTGCTTGACGGAAGTTTTGAACAAGCCCTTATTACCGGTATCTCCGTTATCGTCATCGCCTGCCCGTGTGCGTTGGGCCTTGCAACACCCATGTCTACACTGGTGGGTATCTCTATTGCCGCCAAAAGAGGTATCCTTTTTAAAGAAGCAACCTTTTTGGAAACCATGGCAAAAAGCAATCTTCTTGCACTGGATAAAACGGGCACCATCACAGAAGGCAAACCCTCTGTGGTCAATGCAGAGATTTTTGAAGGATTTCAGCCCGATCTGCTCTACTCGCTTGTGCATACCTCCAACCACCCTATCAGCCAAGGTATTGTCAGATATCTTGAAAATCGTTACGAAACACTCCACGAACTTCCTTTAGAGAAGATCAAAAGTATTGAGGCGAAAGGTATTGAGGCTGCCTATCAAGATTCGATGCTGCGGGGAGGCAACCTCAACTTTATGAACGATGCGCAGATCAAAGCGGCCTACGAAAGCAAGTACTCTCTTTTTTTCTTTGCCATTGGCAACAATCTTGTTGCACGATTTGAACTGAGCGATACCATCAGGGAAAATGCCGCCAAAGCCATAGAGCAAATCAAAGCCATGGGTATCAAAGTCGTCATGCTCACCGGAGACCATGAACAAAGCGCACAGCATGTAGCCAAAAGCATAGGGATAGATGAAGTGTACGCCAAACTTCTGCCTACCGATAAAGCAGACTTGATTGATCTGTTTCATCAAAAAGGGCATATCGTAGTAATGGCAGGAGATGGCATCAACGACACTCTTGCCTTAAGTAAAGCAGATATCGCCATAGCTATGGGAAATGGTGCAGATATCGCTATCGGGGTGAGTGATGTCGTCTTGATGGATGAAAAACCGCAAAGCATCTATGAAGCCTATGCCATCTCCAGGCGTACCTTTAAAGCAGTCAAAGAAAATCTTGCCTTTTCGCTGCTTTACAATGTCGTTGCCGTACCGCTTGCCGTGATGGGATTTGTCAATCCTCTGGTGGCAGCATTGTCTATGAGTTTAAGCTCTTTGGTTGTCGTGGGCAACTCTCTGCGTATAAAAATGATGAAACTGAAGGGTTTTTGATGTCAGAAAATATTATGATACTGATGCTGAGCGTCTCTACGTTCTTAGGCGCATTGGGCCTCATTGCCCTGCTGTGGGGAGTTAAAACCGGCCAGTTTGACGATCATTCGAAATTCTTGGATGCGGCACGCTACGACAACGAAGAAGACCTGCGGGACGCGGCGATGATGGAAGAAAAAAAGAAAGCCAGAGAAAAACAAAAAAAAGAAAAATGCATGCCCGCAGATTGAATCTCTTGTCGACTCAAAGCAATTCTATGTTATCATTAAAATAAATTAATATTAAAGGAGCTTTTTATGTATATGAAAAAATTATTATTACCCATGCTCTTGGTGAGTGGTTTGCTACAGGCTGAAAACAGTGTCGGGATAAATATCAACAACGATGATTTTGAACTTCTCGGATCGGCAAATCTTAATGTCTTAGCTGATTATTCCAGCAGCACAACCTATGCTATGCATGCAAGCTATCTGCATAGCGATGGTGACAATCTTACCACATTTGGATTAAGCGGCGAAAACAGCCTGCAAGGAATGGAAGGACTTACGCTGGGCCTGGGAGCAAAGTTTGTTTTCGCAGATGATTTTGTAGCGCTTCCGCTGACGGCAAAAGCAGCCTACAGGCTTCCGTTTAGCGATATCATCCCTCCAACCTCACTCATAGCAAGTTTTGCCTATGCGCCCTCTGTGCTGACTTTTTCAGACGGAGACAGCTACTCGGAGTTTAGAGGCGAAGCGGATATGGAAGTGATCTCAAAATTTCATGTTTTTGCAGGATACAGAAACATCAAAACGGATTATGAAGACGTAGATAAAACTTTTAACAATAGTTTTTACGGCGGGATGAAACTGAGTTTTTAAGTTATCTTACACTCTTTTGTGGAATGCACGGAGAGTGTTTTGCCTTTAGCTATTTTCAATATTTTTTCATTAATACTAAAATTGTTACTCTAAAAATAATTTTTATATAATTTTATAGTCGTGGTAACATCAAATTATTAATTTTATTTCTTAAAGAAACCAAAGATTTTATTTTGTTTTGTTCTAACATTTTGTCCTTCTACAACTTTTTGTACATTATATATATTATACACTATCCCTTTTCCACGCTCCATATCCATACTTAATACAAAAACAGCTTATTCAATAAAATTAAGTTCAATTTTTATAAAATATCATATAGATAGTCCAATAAAATATTAGGCACTAAATGGTTATTATGGTTTTTAAAAATAGATTAAAAATGTTATTTGCTAAAATTTTTTTAAAAAAAATTATTTTATTCTCTAGACATCGTCAAAGAGAGAGGAAAATAATAAAAAAAATTACTGCTTGCATCCCAATTTTTTCAAATTTCAAAAGAGTGAATTTAAATGAGTTTTATTTAATATTTCCTTTATCAGAGGAGGCATCTAATTATTTTAATGCTAATTATTCTTACTTAAACTATAAAAAAGCCATTGTACCGTCAAATGAAGCCATTGATATTTGTATAGACAAAAAAAGATTTACAGAATTTCTTTTAAATAATGGATTTGGGAATTGCACAATAAAAACACCTGATATTTTATGTTATCCATATATACTAAAAAAAAGAATTGATAATAACGGATCAAATACAGTAATCATAGACAATCATGATACAGAAAGCAAATATAAAAGCGAATTGTCTTCTAATGAATTCTTTATACAGGAGTATATAGAGGGTTATGAAGAATATGCAATGCATATTCTAATGCATAATGGGGAAGTAATTTTTTATAAAACTATAAAATACACATTTGCTCAAAAAAAGTTCGTAAAAGGCATAAATTTTAATCGATACTCCCAAGAAGTGGTAGATCACTCCCGATTTATAGATCAGTTTAAAAATATATTAAATGCAATCAAGTATGACGGCATATGCTGTATTGATTACAAATTGCAAGATGAATGCATAAAAATCTTTGAAATAAATGCCAGAATGGGGGCATCTTTGGCAGATTATATTGATGAAGCTCTCCATGCATATGCAAAAGCGTTAAACCTTTCTTGCTGCGCCTTATTGTCTGATTGAAAGCATTGGCTTACAGTTATTTTTTTAATCCTATTACAAATATGAAATTAGTATAATCCAATATAAAGAGAAGGAAGAGGAAAAAAGGGTGAACAATTTTATATTGATACAAAGCAGAGAAAAAACTATTCATATTTTACCTGAAAAACATATCGATAAATGGTATCTGATAAACAATGAAAACGGAATTCAAACAATTGATCCTAATGCCGAAAACTATACTCTTTCTGATGCTATACTTTTTGGATTCGAATCACAATCAGGCATCATTGATTTTAACGATAAAAAAGTCAGTTTAATCATAGGGGATTTTTATAAGATGTACCCGGATGATTCGAAATCAATTATGGAATACATTCAGACGGATACAAAAGATGAAGTTTATTGTAGCATAGGCGGGGCATTTGCATGGATAAATATTTTTTTAGAAGATAAAAAAATAGAGATAAATACGGATATGTTTGGTCAACTTCCTTTATTTTATTATCATGATGAAAATGTGTTTGCTATCAGTACCTCTATTGACCTTTTGTTAAAATCTTTTCCTGATATCCCAAGAAATGTGAATATGGAACGCATCATTGAATTTATTGTATCAACAGAAATTAGTAATTATTTTTTGACTTTTTTCAAATACATACACAGGCTGAAAGGAAACCGAAGGCTCACACTTGACAACCTAAAAAACCCTATAAATATTTCAACTTATGCCTCCTTAGATGATTTTAGGGATCCGGCATTTTCTTTTACATCTAAAAATTTAAGAAAAGATATTGAGGCTGTTATAAAAGCAGTGACATATGATAAAAAAACGGCCTACAACCTATCCGGTGGTACAGATAGCACACTTTTATCAAGCGTAGGAGCAATATTGTCCCCCCAAAAAATCACTTGCTATACTGCCTCTACAGGCTTTGGCGATGATCTAAAATTCGCCCGGCTTGCAGCTTCATATATGGGCGCTGATTTAAAAGAAGTTGACATAGATTATAATATCTTAAAATCGGATAATATCTTAGAGCTTATAAAAGCCAATGGGAGACCCATACACATTTGGGGAAATAATGTAGGCAATACCACTATAGCAGATAAAGCAAAAAAAGACAGTTTTGACATTATGGTCAGCGGCTCATCCGAACATGTAGTATCGGGAGGCATATTCGAATCTAATATAAAATTATTTATATTTGAAGCGGTAAAAAACCGCAATTGGAAGTTATTGTTTGATACTTTGCGCTTTAACAAAAAATATAAACTTTTATCTTTTTGGAAAACTGTAAAAGAAATTTATCATTCATTTAGCTCTTCAAGAGACATTAAACCGACATATTTATCCAAAATAAAAGGTAAGGATTTTCAAGGATTTTTCAATCCCGACATTCAACACATCAGAGACAATGCAAAATCAGAAAAAATATCTTATCACTTAGATATTTTTGATTTTTATAAAAACTATTTCGACGGAGAAGGAGGAGCACTGCAAAAATTTACTTACCAAACATACCATAGCGGTAAAGCTGCAGATATTTCTGTTAGAATGCCCTATCTAGATACAAGATTCATAAAATACATAGATCATGACAAGCATTTATTTTTGCACAATAAACACAATAAACAATTTGCAAAAGAAGCCATGTGTGACATCATGGATCCTATCGTTACATATAGAAAAAATACTCATGGTTTAAAATGGAGTTCGCTGGAATTTTTAAAAAGAAACAAAAATGAAATTGTAAATGAAATAAAAACTTCTCCGTTTTTAAAGAGCATACTTTCAAAAAAAACATTAGAGGACTTAAATAAACCTACTTTTAGAAAATCTTTGCTGCTTTCATTATATAGCGTAGCTTTATTTGACAAAATATTCCACATAAAAGTTTAGGTTATGGAAAATTATATAAAAGACCTTGACGATATAATAGAAAATTACCCAAAATATTTTTCACAAAAAAAGTTTACACAATGGCGATCACTTTTTGATGATAATGCTAAAATGATAAAGGTTGAAGGCAGGAGAATGGTATCATTCACATCACTTTATGGTGCTATGCCGGAACAGAGAGAATACGGAAAAGAAAATAAAATTTTTATAGAAAAATGGTACGGTATCGAAAAACATGAATATGGCAATTTAGCTACTATTAAAGCCAATTATTCATTAATTACTGACAAAGAAAAAAGAGAGGGTGTAGATGTATTAACCCTCCATAAAGGCGAAAATGGCTGGAAAATTGTCAATTTGACATATGAACAAATAAATTTAACCATTTTTTGTTTATTATAACCCTAACATTATGCTTGCTTCTTGAGCTTTCGCTAAAAGCCTTTGTAATTCATAATCATGATAACATCAAATTATTCATTTTATTTT
>JAUPLZ010000224.1 GCA_030836705.1 Campylobacterota bacterium | reverse complement strand
ATAACAAACCTTGATGTTGAAGCGGCTATGAGAGATACTCCTGATGAACCTGCCGTGCCGCCTCAAAAAATGCACTGTTCGGTAATGGCATACGATGTTATAAAAAAAGCAGCCGCAACCTACAAAGGCATTGATATAAAAGAGCTTGAAGACAAAGAGATGGTTTGCGAGTGCGCAAGAGTTACGCTATCAACCATCAAAGAGGTTATAAAAATAAACAACCTTACGACTGTTGAGCAAATCACTGACTATACAAAAGCCGGAGCGTTTTGTAAATCATGTATAAGACCGGGCGGTCATGAAAAAAGACAATATTATTTGGTTGATATTTTGGCTCAAACAAGAGAAGAGATGACGAAAGAGATGCTTGCAAAAAACATAGCTTCTGCCGAGCCGGTCGCTTTTGCCGATATGACAATTGTGCAAAAACTAAAAGCTGTTGAAAAAGTAATAGATCAAAATATCCGCCAAATGCTTATGATGGACGGCGGAAATATGGAAGTCCTTGATATTAAAGAAGAGGGTGATTATATTGATATCTACATCAGATATCTTGGCGCTTGCAGCGGTTGTGCAAGCAGTTCGACAGGCACACTCTTTTCTATAGAGCTGATTTTAAGAGATACTTTAGATAGAAGAATAAGAGTATTCCCGATATAAAAAAGTGTAGAGCATCGTTTTTGATCGATGCTCTTAAAATCTATAATTTAGATTTGTATACAAATATCTTCCCTGCTCATTTAAAAGCATAATTTTTGGATTATCATTAATAAGCGTTAAGTCTTGATATGTGTTGGATACAGCGTAAGTTTTATCTAATATATTATCAATGCCTACCGCCAATTCAAATTTAGACTGAAATTTTTTAACAAATTTTATATTTGTTACGATGTAGCTGTCTATCTCTTGTTCTCCATTATCTTCATCGTATTTTGCCCATTTTTCTGAAGCAATTATCTCTAATTGGATATTAGTGTTTTTATTATGAATATAGTTTGTTAAAAGATTTGTTTTTAAAGGCGCTATTTCGGCTAAGTCTTTATCTTTTTGACCGTTAATAGCCTTATCCTTAATACCCTCTTGATATGCCATGCCATAATCAAAATAAATTTTATTGTTTAGCAGAAATGAACCATTTAATGTTGCTCCGTATATTTTTGCCCCTATATTTTCAAAATTATTAGCACTTTTGCTAGCATTGTAATAAATGTAATTATCCAGCTTGCTATAGAAAAACTTTGTCTTAAAAGAGCCGTTATCATACTTTTTTTCAAAACCTAAATCTATTTCGCTGTTTGTTGATTGCTTTAAGTTAGGAGTTCCTACTTCAACGCCTTGACTGCTTAAAAAATAAAGCTCTCTTGCGTCTGGAACTCTTGAGGCTTTGCCGATTCCGGCAAAATAATTTATGCCGCCGTCGGTGTTAAATATAGCAAAAATATTTAGATTTAAGGACTGATAGTCGTTCTCTTGCTGCACTCCTTCGTTTGGTTTTATTTTGGTGCTATCGACCCTTGCGCCAAAATTAAAATCAATAGAGTTGATTTTGTTATTTGTCTTAACAAATAAAGCATTATTAAGAGTATCTACATCGGAAATACTTTTTTTATTCAAATCAACCCCGTTTTTATAATAATCGCCGTCCCAATTTCTAGTGTTTGAATCTAGTCCGATAAGAACCTCTGTATTGCCTATTTCAAAGCTATTTTTTATTTTTGCTCCGTTTATATTAGAAGTGAGTGCGCTTGTCATTTCTCCCATCATCACATTGAGTGCCGATTCGCGATATTTTGTAGACATTGGATGTTCTACTTTTGAATCAAAATATTCAAAATCAAGCTTCTTTGAAAAAGTTCCTAATTCTCTAACGGTATAGCCTGCGTCGTTTATGTCTGAATCATCATAAAGTGCATCCATTTTGCTAGAAGGATAAAGTACATTATCGCTTCTATTTTCGGTATGACCTATTTTTAACTCTTGGTTATTTGTAATATTTACAAATAGCTTGCTCATGACCGTAGTTTTTTCATATGCTTTTAAATCTTTGTATTTGGCTTGATAATTTGAATTTGAAGTTGTGTATTTATTTAGTTGTTCCGCAAAAGTATCTCCATTTCCGTCTTTATACTGTTCGCTCTCTTCTTTTGACACACTTGCTAGTATTTTTATTCTATCGGTTCCGCCGCTTGCGGTTGCAGATATTTTTTTGTATCCAAAACTTCCTGCATTTAAATTTACCTCTGCATTAAATTTTTCTTTTGGGCTTTTGGTTTTAACTTTTATAATTCCGCTTAGTGTTCCAAAGTTTTCTATATCATAAGGACCTTCTGTTATTTCAACATCCTCTATGTTGTTTGTCAAAATATGAGAAGTTGGCGGATCCATTCTATTTGGGCAGGCTCCGTGTATTTTTGACTCATCTATTAATACATTTATGTTGTCTCTTTTTTGACCTCTTAAAATAATATCATTGGCAATCCCGCTTCTTCTGATAAGCGATACGGAAGGGTAGTTTTTAGCAAGTGATTCTGCAAAATCTGCTGATTTGAACTCTTCCTTACTAATATCTTTTAAGGTTATAGAATTAGGGGTTTGGGGTTTTAAATCAATATTCTTTTTAGGCACATAACTAATTACCGACATTGGCATGTTTGTATTATTATCATCATATTCTTCTATATTGTTTGTATCCTCTGCATATGCATATAATGCAAGAATTGCAAAGATAAAAAGTAATTTTTCTATACTAGTTTTCAATTTTTCTCCTTTAGTTTTTTTTATTTTATTGTAAATTTTCTTATACTCTATTATTATGAACTTTGGAATTTTCTTGAATATTAATGTGTGTATTGCAAGATTTTGAAAATTGATGTAGAGGTAAAAAAGGCTATTAGATGGAGAAATAAGAGTATTTTCGATATAAAGCTATAAAAATAACTTATAAAGGTAGAGATATGAATATTTATGAGAGAAAACAGTTGATACCTATTTTTATAATATCCATTTGGTTGCTATTTAGTTTTGGTGGCGATTCGGCGATGGCTTTATTTCAATTTGAACGAAATGCTATATTAAATGGAGAATTTTGGCGTCTTTTAACTGGACATTTTGTACATAACAACTGGACCCATCTTTTTTTAAATATGACCGGATTTATTGTTATATGGTTTTTAACAAAAGATTATTTATCTT
>JAUPLZ010000027.1 GCA_030836705.1 Campylobacterota bacterium | reverse complement strand
TTCTAAGCAGATTCAAGGAAAAAATAAACAACAAAATCCACAGTCACACAAATGAAAAATCTATAGATTCAAGCATTCCGGATTTATTTAATGATATAGATGAAATGGAAGTAATCCCTGCATCACTTGATAATGACAAGCCGATGGAGATAGAAGAAGCGGTAAAAATCTTGGAAGCTAGCGATCTTATGTTTTTTGTATTTGACGATGTAGAAGGAAAAAGAAGAACAATCTACAGAAGAAAAGACGGCAATTTCGGAATTTATTAAAAATGAGCTTACAAGAAATTTTAGAAAAAAGAAGCGGTAAAAAGTGCGAGCTTTGTTCTCAGACAAGTAATTTAAGCATATTCGATGTATCCGGCGATAACCTGCCGGAACACTCGATATTAATCTGTTCAACCTGCAAAGAGCAGATAGAAGGGCGGGAGAAACTAAATCCAAATCATTGGAGATGTTTAAACGAATCGATTTGGAATGAAGCTGATGCCGTTAAGATTATCTCTTATAGACTGCTTCATTTGCTCAAAAATGAAAATTGGGCTGGAGAGTTAATGGAGATGGCGTATATTGAAGATGATCTAAAAAAAATAGCGCTTGACGGTCTAAAAGAAGAAAATAGCGAGCAAATAACACACAAAGATAGCAATGGGGCTATTTTAAAAGAGGGTGATACCATAACCCTTATAAAAGATTTAGATGTAAAAGGCGCAGGCTTTACCGCAAAAAGAGGCACAGTTGTTAAAAATATTCACTTAACCGACAATCCAAAATATATTGAAGGCAAAATAAACGGGACGCAAATAGTTTTGGTTGCGGAATATACAAAAAAATCTAGCTAAATCTTTGTATTTTATCTTAAATCTTCCTGAATTTCAGCTGTTTATAAGTTTAAGTTAATATAATTCGACAAAATTTATATATTTTAAGGATCACGCAATGGCAAAGTTTACCAAAAGCGTTAAGTCCAGCGATGTAAAACGCGACTGGATTGTTTTGGATGCCGAAGGAAAAGTATTCGGTCGTCTTGTAGCTGAGATAGCAACTATTTTAAGAGGAAAAAATAAGCCTATTTTTACTCCTAACACAGATTGTGGAGATTATGTAATAGTTATCAACGCATCAAAAGCTAAGTTTTCAAGAGAAGCTAAATTGTCTGCAAAAGAATATCACAGACACACAGGTTATTTTGGTGGAGTAAAAAGTGAAAAACTAGGAGATCTTTTACAAGATAACCCTGAGAAACTTTTTAAAATTGCTACAAGGGGTATGTTACCAAAAACAACTCTTGGCAGAGAGATGCTCAAAAAGCTAAAAGTATATGCAGAAAACGAGCATCCGCATACAGCACAGGTAAAGGCATAATATGATTAAAAAATTTTACGCAACCGGTAGAAGAAAAACATCCATAGCAAAAGTATGGTTAACTCCAGGGACTGGAAAGATTTTAATCAACGGTCTTAACCTAGACGACTGGTTAGGCGGTCACGAAGCAATAAAACTTCGCGTTATGCAACCTCTTAGACTTACAAAGCAAGATCAATCAGTAGATGTTATAGCTACAACAACAGGCGGCGGATACTCATCACAAGCTGATGCACTTCGTCATGGTATATCAAGAGCTCTTGTAAGATTTGAAACTAATTTTAGAACTATCATAAAGCCTCACGGTCTTCTTACTAGAGACTCAAGAAAAGTTGAAAGAAAGAAATACGGAAAGAAAAAAGCAAGAAGAAGCCCACAATTCTCAAAGCGTTAATCGCTTTTTTCAAAAGAAAACTACTATGTTTTTTTCAAAGCGGCGTCCTTTTATTCAAAGGGCGCTATTTTTTATAACTATTTTTTTTACCGCTGCCTATTCATCAACACTAAACCTTTCTATATCAAGTTATCCAAGCAGACTCAACCCGCTATTGGCAACCGATACGGCAAGTTCTGAAATAGCGGACTGGATTTTTTCATCGCTTTTAAAATATGACAAAGACGCTAATATAGTCGGGGATTTGGCAGACAAATTTTATTTTAAAGATGACAAAACTCTTATTTTTAAACTCCATGATAACTTATTTTGGCATGATGGCATCAAAATAACATCAAAAGATGTTGTTTTTACATATAACACAATCATTTCGCCAAATATTTTCACCCCATACACTTCAACTTTTAGAACAGTAAAAAGCGTCAAAGCTATTGATGAACTAACCATAGAAGTAAAATACAAGGAACCGTATTTTAAAGCCCTTGAAACTTGGATGATGGGAATATTGCCTAGCCATATTTTAAAAAACGAAAAAGACCTTATGACATCGTCTTTTAACCAAAAGCCGATAGGCTCTAATTCTTATACGATTGATGGATTTGAAATAAGTAAAAACATTGAACTGTTCGCATACAAAAACTACAAGCCGCATAAACCAAATATAGATAAAGTCATTTACCACTATGTTCAAGATCCTTCAACTGAATTTTTGATGTTAAAATCATTTCAACTTGACATAGGCTCACTAACTCCACTTCAGCACGATAGACAAATAGACGACTCATTTAAAGAGCACTACAATATCATAAGCGAATCAAGCAAGTCTTACACTTATCTTGGTTTTAATCTAAAAAAAGAACCTTTTAACAATCCAAAACTACGAGAGGCGATAAATCTAGCAATAGACAAACAAGAGCTTGTTGATATTTTATTTTTTGGTCACGGCGAGCTTTGCAATGGACCGTTTTTAAAAGGTTCTATTGGATTTAACGAAACAGTAACGGCAAAAAAACAAGATTTAAAAAAAGCAAAAGAGCTTCTAAAAGAGCTAGGATTTAATGAAAAAAACCCTTTAAAATTCACAATTACGACAAATTCCAATAATCCGATTAGAAAATATACGGCTGAAATAATTCAACATCAATTAAAAAAAGCAGGAATAGAGGTCAAAATAAAAATCATGGAGTGGCAGGCTTTTTTAAACAAAGCTGTTCATGCAAGAGATTTTGATCTCATTCTTTTAGGCTGGGCACTTCCTCTTATGCCGGATCCGTATAGCGCTTGGCATAGCGAAAGCGACAAAAAGGGCGGATTTAATTTTATTGGATACAAAAATAACGAGGTCGATAAACTCATAAAAGAATCAGAAGCAATAGTAGATAGAAAAAAGCTTGATATAAATTTCAAAAAAATTTTTGAACTAATTGTTAATGATAATCCATATATATTTCTCTATATTCCAAGCTCAATTACAGCTATAAGCAAAAATATAAGTCCGATAGAGCCGTCAACCATAGGCATAATGCACAATAAAATAGAATGGATAAAAGAATAATAAATATTATTATTTATGAATTATTTTTGCTTATTATAGATATAATAATCTCAACTTAATTTAAATAATACAAAAGGCTGAATAAATGGCAGAAATTGTATTGCACGATACGGATTTTTTAGTATCAGAAACTGATAATAGCGGCAGAATTAGATTTGCAAATGAGG
>JAUPLZ010000223.1 GCA_030836705.1 Campylobacterota bacterium | reverse complement strand
GGAATATTTACAACCCCGTCTATTTTTTTATCGCTTAAAAGATAAATCATATTAAAGCTTCCAGATTCTAAAATTTTTGCCTTTTATTTTGCCATTTTTTAGCTCATTAAATGCCTTTTGTGCAAACTCTCTTTTGATAGCTACATAGGTTTGAAATTCTAAAATATCTATTTTTCCTACGCATTCGCCGGCAATTCCCATTTCTTTTGTAAGCGCCCCTAGCACATCGCCTGCGCGGATTTTTTGCTTCCTGCCGCCATCGATGCATAGTGTAGTCATCGGCGGTTTGTGCTCAAACTCTTTTTTTATAATCAAGGAGTCTAAATCTTCATGGCAGATTTGACTTTTTTGATGTTCTTCTATCTCTTCAAGTTTGTTTAGTTCGTTTTCGTTATAAAAACTTATAGCAAGCCCATCTTTTCCTGCTCTTCCTGTTCGCCCGATTCTGTGGATATGAACCTCTTTGTCATGCGCTAAATCAAAGCTTATAACGGCTTTTACATCTTTTACATCAAGACCTCTTGCGGCAACATCGGTGGCGACTAGGATAGAGCAGCTGCTGTTTGAAAACTGTATCAAAGCCTCTGTTCTTTCTCTTTGTTCTAGGTCTCCATGAATATCAATAGCGTGAAATCCGCTTTCGTTTAAAAATTCAGCCACATCTTTGCATGCTGCTTTTGTATTGCAAAAAACAATAGTCGTTTCAGGCTGATAATAATCAAGAGTTTTTATAAGTGAGTTTAGTTTAGTGCCTTTTGGTGTTTTGAAAAAAAACTGCTTTATAACACTTTGGCTATGTGTCGATTCTACTGATACCGTTATTGGATTTTTTTGAAATTGTGTGCTTATCTCTTTTATTGCATCGGGAAAGGTTGCAGAAAAAAGGAGAGTTTGCCTATTGTTTGGTGTAGTGTCTATAATCTTTTTTATATCATCATAAAATCCCATATCAAGCATTCTGTCTGCTTCATCTAGGACTAGAATTTTTAAATTTTTTAGCTCCAAAGAGCCTTTATCAAGATGAGCTTGAATTCTACCTGGAGTACCAACTGCAACATGGGCGCCATAGCTCAAAGACGAAAGCTGAGAGCGCATAGGAACTCCGCCGCAAAGGGTTACAAGCTTCATATTTTGTGTACTTCTTGCTATTTTTCTTATCTCTTTTGCTACTTGTTCTGCAAGCTCTCTGGTTGGACACAAAACCAAAGCTTGGATATTGAGATTTTTTACATTTATGGCAGAGATTAGCCCGATTCCAAAAGCTAGAGTTTTTCCGCTGCCTGTTTTTGCTTTGGCTATGACATCGTTATTTTTTAGAATAAACGGAAGTGCTTTTGATTGGATTTCTGTCATTTTTTCATAACCCATTGATGCAAGATTATCGAGTAGTTCTTGTTTTAGTCCAAGGGCAAAAAAGCTTTGTTCGCTCATGTGAGATTCTTTGTGTTAAGTTGGCGGATTATAGCAGATTGCAAGTGACATTAAGTTTTTTTATCTTAATATGGCGACTTTAAAACTCTAAACTAAGAAAAGAAGGACTGTGGTATGAAGGCGTTAAAACTTTTAACAGCAGGTTTGGCAATTGCCCTTTTGACAACAGGGTGTGATAAAAAAGAAGAAGCAAAGACACAAGCTCCGGTAGCGCAGGAAAAAGCTAGCGTACCTGCCCAGCAGCAATCTTCAGCTTTTGCAGCAGGCGGTAGTAGTAATCCTGAAGGATGTGCAGATTGCGGCAATGCTCAAACTGATGCTAAACACAAAGAAGGTTGCACTGATTGCAATAGTGCTAATGCAAAACCGGCAGCCGATATGAAAGCAGTAGGAATATTTAAAGTAGCCGATCTTTTTGCAAAAAAAGCTGAACTAAATGGAAAAGTTGTTGAGGTAAAAGGCGAAGTTGTGAAAGTTTCTAGCAACATTATGGGAAGATATTGGATTCACATTCAAGACGGCAGCGGCAAAGAGGGTACAAATGATATTATTTTTACAGCTCCGGAAGCTACTGTTCAAAAAGGCGATAAAGTTACCGCAAAAGGCGTACTTGCTATGGACAAAGATTTTGGATATGGATATTTTTATAGCGCAATCGTAGAAAATTCTGTATTTTCTAAGTAGTTTTTTGGCCATCTAACTTCTTAGATGGCTTATTTTTTTTGTTAACTTTATTTTTATTAGAGTGAATTTCTGTTTTGAAACTCCGCAACTTCGGTTTCCACCATCTCCTCTATCATAAGTCTATAAATATCCTCTAGCATATTTGGTGAAATATTCTCTTGTATGGCTTTTTGGCGAACGCGACTCATTATGTCATCTAGTCTGCTCTCTTCTTTGATTTTTTCAATAGAATGCTTGAATTTCGCCGCTTGTCTTACATAGTGACTTCTTTTTGCGATAAGCTCTACTATTTTTTCATCAAGTTTGTCTATCTCTTCTCTAACCTCATCCAATGAAACGCAGTTTTTTATACTCATTATAATCTCGCTTTTAGTTGTTTTTCTGGGGCGTATTGTACAACAACGGTTATTTTTTTTCTATTTTTTTTGATATAGCGTTTCTGTTATAAACTTTTTTTGCATGGCATGCCGACTCACAACTTCCGCCGTTTTCGTTTGGTATAAACCTAAGAGGAAATTTACTTTCGCCAAAATCGCTAAAATCTCTAATCAAAAAGCTTTTTTTGGAGCCATGAATATCGTGACAGGTTTTGCACGACCTGCCTTTTTTGTAATTGACATGTATAAAGTGAAGATTTGTATCACCATTTCTAAAGTTGGTTTTTGTGTTTGTTTTGGAGTCTATTTTGTCATTTTCATGGCAGGCAAAACACAAAAAATTCTTTTTATCGAAGTTTTCATAAAATTTATCGTTTTGCCTTTTTTTGATAGCCTCATGTTTTTTGTCGAAATTTTCTAAAAATGTTTTTTTTAGCATTCCTAAATTTTGTGAGCCGTGTGCATTGTGGCAGATTATACAACTCTCTTTCTCACTTAATGGCTTGTGCCAATTGGCATGAGTTTTTAGATGAGTTTCTATATCTAAAAGCTCTCTTTCGCAGTCGCTTGTTTGAAAGGTTTTGTTATGGCAATCAAAACAAAGTGTTTTTATATCTTTTTTTAGAAGTTTCTTTTCGTTTGATGAGTGAGAGGCGTGACACTCGAGGCAGAAATTTTTGCTATTTTTTATTTTTGAGTGGCTATAAGTAGAATTTTCCATCTCTTTTTTGGTTTCTTTGTGACACTCGTAACAAAAATTTTCACTTAAATCAGCTTGCTTGAAGAGTTTTGGATGGTTTGAGCCATGAGCTTCGTGGCAATTTAAGCAATTTTCCTCCGCAGGTTTGTGCTTGTATTTTTTATCAAAATTTATATCTAAACTTGTCTTTTTTTTGCCGTGGCAAGCGATGCAAAGTTCGTTTGTATTTGAAGTTTTTAGAAGTTTTTTTGCATCTGATTCATGAGGGTCGTGACATTTTGTACAATCGCCGTTTTTTACCGATTTGTGATAAAAAGCTTTTTTATCATCTTTTTCGTGACATTTGTAGCAAAGCGATGCGATATCATTTGAAATAAGCTCCGGCGGTGTTGCTTTGGCGTTTGTGTGGCAAACTTGACACGAGCCTATTTTAAACGGCTCATGAAGAAATTTTTTGAGTGGTTTTAGAGTCTCTGGAAGCTCATTTTCTCTTGTAAAGTTTTTTATAATTTTTGTAAGGAAAATAGAGTTTTCTTTTTCAAACTGCGTTGCTTTTTTGTACCAATACATAGCTTTTTGGTAATCTTTTTTTGTTCCTTTTCCGTATTCGTATAGCATACTTAAAAGATATTGCGACTCAAGATGTCCACTTTCTGCTGCTTTGCTTAAAAGCAAAAATGCACCTTTGTAATTAGGTTCTATCTCTTTTCTTTTTTCGTCATATTGTTTTTCAAACATAAGCTTTAATGCATTCTCATACTGTTTTTTTGCCTCTTCCTCGCCGGCAAAAACAATAGTTGAAAACATTAGAATAAGCACAAAAACAATTTTTTTCATAAATAAAACCTATCTTAGATTGTCGAAAAATCGACAAAAATAACATTATTTTCACCTATTGTAACCAAAAAGATATTGTTTCCAAAATGTGATTTTAAGGATAGATAATTTTATTAACAATATTTTTAAGGAAATGCAATGCTTAATGTGCATAGAGTGATTTCAACCAGATATCCGTCGTTTCTGGAAAAAACCCCAAAACCGATTTATCGCTCATTTGTCGGATTTTTGATGAAAATTTTGCATCAAAAAGATATCAATGAGTTTTTAAAAAAACATCAAAATAACAATGCTTTTTCATTTATAGAAGAGCTTTTTTCTTTTTTGGATTTTGATTATTATGTCGGAGCAAATCAAAAGATAAACATACCGACATCGGGGCGAGTTGTGATTATCGCCAATCATCCGCTTGGAGCACTCGATTCACTTGCTCTTATTCAGATGGTTTCGGAGGTTAGAAAAGATGTAAAAATAGTAGCAAATGATATTTTGCTAGCCTTTGATCCTCTAAAAGAGATACTTTTGCCGGTTGATTTGATGAATAAAAAAACAAACAAAAATGCGGTAAAAAGAATTTATTCCGCCCTTGAAAATGATGAAGCGGTTATACTTTTTCCAGCAGGAGAGGTTTCGCGCGCTGGGCTTTTGGGTATAAAAGACGGTGAATGGAATGACGGGTTTTATAGATTTGCAAGCAAGCTAAATGCGCCTATTTTGCCAATATTTATAAAAGCGAAAAACTCGTGGCTTTTTTATACCATATCATCCATCTTTAAGCCATTATCTGCGCTTTTGCTTGTGCATGAGATTTTCAAAAAGCGTTCAAAAAGTATTCAATTTACAATCGGCGAAATTATAGATTTGCATAGTGCAAAGCTTGAAGGAATATTGCCAAAAAGCCGAACTAAACTCTTTAGAAAGCATCTTTTAAAAATCGGCAAAGGAAAAGAGGGAATCATAGCTACGCAAAGCCCGATAGCTCATCCTGAAGCAAGGCAGATTATAAGAAGCGAGCTAAAAAAACAAGAACTTTTGGGTCAAACAAAAGATTCAAAAATGATTTATCTTTGCGGCTATAGCGAAAATTCTAGCTTGATGCGTGAAATCGGTAGGCTAAGAGAGGTGAGTTTTAGAAAAGTGGGCGAGGGAAGCGGAAGCAAAAGGGATTTGGATAGATATGATAAATATTATAAGCATTTGGTCTTGTGGGATGATGAGATGCTTGAGGTTGTCGGTTCTTATAGAATAGGCGAGTGCGACTTTATATCAGACAAAGATGATCTCTATTCTTCCACGCTGTTTGCATACACAAAAGAGTTTGAACCCTATCTTGTCAATTCAATTGAGCTTGGCAGGTCTTTTGTGCAGCCGAAATACTGGGGAAGCAGGGCGCTTGATTATTTGTGGCAAGGAATAGGTGCTTATTTAAAAAGCAGACCGAATATTAGATATATGTTTGGACCGGTTAGTATCTCAAATACGATTGTAAATGCGGCAAAAGAACAGATAGTAGCGCTTTATCTAAAACATTTTGGCGAAGAGAGATGCTTGGTAAAAGCGAAAATTCCTTTTAGGGTTTCACCATTCAAACTTCTTCCGGATGCCACAAAAAGCTATGAAGAGGATTTTATCGATGTAAAAGAGCAGCTAGCTTGTATGAATAGTGCAATTCCTACTCTTTATAAGCAATACAGCGATCTTTGCGAAGAGGGCGGCGTGAAGTTTTTGGATTTTAATATTGATCCGGAGTTTAATCACTGTGTTGACGGGTTTATTTTGGTTGATATTTCAAAAATAAAAGAAAAAAAGCGCATAAGATATATGGGCAATTAGCCCATATTATTTTTCGTTTAAAATAGCCAATATTTTTGGATTGCTTTGTGCGTAATCTATTGCGTTTTTGTTGTTTATATCAGCTATTTCTCTATCGGCGCCATTTTTTATCAAAAATTCAACTACCTCTTCTTGATTGTTTTTTACTGCTTCTATGAGAGGAGTTGAGAGTGCGTTGTAATATTGAGCGTTTATATCAGCACCTTCTTCTAGTAAATCTTCAACTAAATCCAAATCCCCTATTTCGCTAGCTAAAAGAATCCTTGCATTTATGCTTGTATTTACATCTTCAGTAGGTATTGCGCCGTATTTTATAAGCAGCTTTTCGGCGGCTTTGTGACCATATTGTCTAGCAAACTTTATAGCATTCATGCCATCGTTTCTTGTCAAATTTGGATTTGCTTTGTTTTCCATCAAAAGAACGATAGTGTCTTTTTTATTATAGGCGCTTGCTGCCATTAGCGCCGTTCTTCCGTAAGAGTCTTGAAAGTTTACGGTTGCGCCGTTTTTTATCAAAAGCTTTGCTATATCCTCATCGGCATATTTTGCGGCATAAATCAGCGGAGTTGCACCGCTTTCATCAAGCGAGTTTGGATTAATTTTTTGTTTATTTATGTAATATTTTATGAGCTTTTCATCTCCATGCTTTGCAGATTCGTGCAGTGTTTCATAATTTTTTCCAGAACAGCCAAACATTAAAAAAGCAGTAGCCAAAAGGCTATAAAAAACTATTTTTTGTCTCATAATTTTTCCTTAAAATTTAAAAATTTTTTCTAGTAGTTTTTTCTGTCGCACCTCTTCTTGCGGTGCTTTTGGCGACTCTAGCCTCTCAAGTTTGATTGAGCTGTTTGTTTCGTTGTTTTCGCTTGAGTTTACAAAAGGAGCAACGCCGAGTGCTTTTCTAATTTCTTCATCGGCTTCGCCTGCTGAATCAAGAAATTCTTGTAATTCATCTAGTGTATATTCTCTAGCCGGTTCTGGAGTTTCGTCTTTTTTTACTTTTGTAATTTGACCAGCTTTTACCGATACCTCTCCTTTTTCATCAAGCGAACTTACAGCAAGCTCTCCTTTTGTACAGGCTATTTTGTCTTCATTTTCTCCAACCATACCTAAAATTTCAGTTCCTCTTATTCCTATGGTCGCTGTTTTTGTTTTTAGTTTAAAATTTTGCGGAACAATTTTGGCTATTTTGCCGCTTGCAGAGCGAAATGCGCCTTGTGCAAAATTAAGCTGTGCTTTTGAAGCGGTGTTGTTTTGCTCATAAAAAAACTCGTTTACCAAGAATTCACTGTTTTTTCCTATAGTTACCACCGTATCGTCAATAAGATTTATTTTAGCTCTTGCATTTGCTAGTGTCTTTAGCTTGTCATTTTTTAATATCTCATAAGGGATAGTTGTCTGATTTTCATCTTTTTTTAAGAGAACGGCATACTCTTTTGTCGTATTGGTTTCGCTGTCAAATCTAAATATTTTTACATCACCAACGACCTCAATAACATGACCAACCTGTGCATAAAGGGAGTTGATAAATCCCGCAATAAGCAGTAACCAAAAAGTTCTTCTCATTTTTTTCCTTAATTATTAAATAGAGTTCTTGCAGAACTTATGACACACTTCAAAAGCATAGCTTCTGAAGCTACGCTAACGCTGTGTTTTCTTCAGCAGAAAGCTCACGCACCTTTGGTGCTTTAAATATTGTAATTGTATATAGATTGTGATAAAAGAAGTATGATAGTACAATTACGAAAAAAATTAAGGTTTGTTATGATTAATACTTGCTTGTTTCCAGCTGCTGGATACGGAACAAGATTTTTGCCTGCAACAAAAGCCATGGCAAAAGAAATGCTGCCGATTCTTACAAAACCGCTTATTCAATACGGTGTCGAAGAGGCAATAGAAGCAAATATACACAATATGGCATTTGTAACAGGCAGGGGAAAAAGATCTATTGAAGATCATTTTGACATAAGCTATGAACTTGAGCACCAAATAAAAGGAACTTCAAAAGAAAAACTACTAGCTGATATTAGAGATGTGATTGATCAATGCTCTTTTTCTTATACTCGTCAAAACGAGATGAAAGGCTTAGGGCATGCGATATTTACCGGAAAGGTTTTAACAGGCGCAACAAGACCAATAGCCGTTATTCTTGCCGATGATCTTTGTTATAACCCAGACGGCGATGGTGTTTTAAAGCAAATGGTGGAGCTTTATGATAGATATCAGTGTTCAATAGTTGCCGTTATGGAAGTCCCAAGTGAAGATACCCATAAATATGGAATTGTTGAAGGCGTTCGAGTGGAAAAAGATGTTTATAGAGTTACAAATATGGTCGAAAAACCGGACAACGATAAAGCCCCTTCAAATATGGCGATAATCGGTCGCTATATTTTAACGCCGGATATATTTGATAAGATAGAAAATACACAACCGGGTAAAAACGGTGAAATACAGATAACTGACGCTCTCTTAAAACAAGCGTTAGAAGAAAATGTAATAGCTTATAAATTTAAAGGTATTCGTTTTGATTGCGGAAGTGTCGATGGATATGTAGAAGCTACGCAGTTTTTCTATAACTTGCAAAAACAAAAGGAATCTTAAATATGTGCGGAATTATCGGTTTTGTAGGAAATGGAAATCTTAAAAAAGTAGTTCTTGACGGTTTGGCAGAGCTTGAGTATAGAGGTTATGATTCAAGCGGTATTGCGATTTATCATGACGATGAAATTAGAACATATAGAGCAGTTGGAAAATTAGAAAACCTAAGAAAAAAAACAAAAGATATAGAGCCTATTGGAAAAGGGATTGCAATCGGACACACTCGCTGGGCGACTCACGGCAAACCGACTGAACTAAATGCTCATCCGCACTCTGCTGAATTTAGTAGCGTAGTTCATAACGGGATAATAGAAAACTATGCGGTTTTAAAAAAAGAGCTTGAGGCAGACGGGGTTGTGTTTTCTAGTCAGACGGATACTGAAGTAATTGTGCATCTTTTTGAAAAAAATTATAAATCTCAAAAAAATGTTTTTGACGCATTTAAAAAGACAATCGCAACACTCGAAGGTGCTTTTGCTATTTTATTGATAACAAAGGATGACCCTGAGAATATATATTTTGCAAAAATGGGTTCGCCTTTGGTTGTTGGAGTTGGCGAGAATGAAAACTTTTTCGCTTCTTCCGATGCGCCGCTAGTTGGGCTTGTAAAAGAGGCTATTTACCTTCATGACGGAGAGTATGGAATAGTTGGTAATAGTTCTATAGCCATATACAACAAAGAAACTCTAATACAGCCGCAAAAAAAATCACTTCCTGCAAATAAAATTTATGCTCAAAAAGAGGGTTATAGATTTTTTATGGAAAAAGAAATTTACGAACAATCGGTTGTTATAAACGATACTATTATGGGCAGGATAAAAAACGAGCAAGTTGTTTTAGAAGAGCTTGAAAATGTTGATTTTAATAATATTTCAAGAATAAAACTTTGCGCGTGTGGAACTAGCTATCATGCTGCGCTTGTTGCTTCTTATATTTCAGAAAGAATTGCAAAAATGCCTACAAATGTAGAAATAGCAAGCGAATTTAGATATAAAAATCCATTAATGAGAAAAGATGAGCTTTTTATAGTTATTTCACAAAGCGGAGAGACTGCCGATACTCTTGAGGCTCTTAAGATGGCAAAAAAAGCAGGCATGAAAACTATCGCTATTTGCAATGTAGATAACAGTTCAATCGTAAGAGAAGCAGATGCTACTGTTTTAACAAGAGCCGGCATTGAAAAAGGCGTTGCCTCTACAAAAGCATTCGCCACTCAAATTATGACTTTATGGCTTATGATAATTTTTGCGGCTCAAAGAAATAATACTTTAACAAAAGAAGAGCATGCAAAAGAGATATCGGCTATTAGGCGCTCTTATAAGGCGCTTGAAGTTACGCAAGGTTTGCATGAAAAAACCAAAAGACTATCAAAAAGATATCTTCACGGTCACGGGTTTTTCTTTATTGGCAGAGATATATTTTATCCATTGGCATTAGAGGGAGCTTTGAAGCTAAAAGAGATAAGCTATCTTCATGCAGAAGGCTATCCGGCTGGAGAGATGAAGCATGGACCGATAGCGCTAGCAGATACAGAGCTATTTACAATCGCACTTTTGTCAAAACATGTACTTTATGATAAAACAAAAAGCAATATAGAAGAACTTTCAGCTAGAGATTCAACCATACTTACTATATCTTCAAAGCCATTTGAAATTACGGATGATATTATTCTAATAGATGATTATGAGCACTATATGCTAGAGTTTTTTGCCATGCTTGTGGCTATCCAGCTGCTTTCTATTGAAGTTGCAATAAGACTTGGAAATGATGTTGATATGCCAAGAAATCTTGCAAAAAGTGTAACTGTAGAGTAATAATATAGATATAAAGGCTTTAAGGTCTTTATATCTATAAAAAAATCAAGATAAAATATTATGCAAGTGTGATACAATACCACTTAAAAAAATTAAAAAGGAATGTTTTTATGAATTCAAACGATTCAGATCGTTGGTGCCGCTTTATTTCGTTTTTTTTGGTGCGTGTTAGATGACACTACTTATTACTTATCTTCTTATCGCTTTGTTTGTTTCTTTTGTTTGTTCTGTCCTTGAAGCTGTTTTGCTATCAAGTACCAATTCATACATAGAAACACTTTCAAAAGAGAGTGAATCAAAAGCCACTATAATACTTAAAGAGTTAAAATCAAACATAGATAGACCAATAT
>JAUPLZ010000222.1 GCA_030836705.1 Campylobacterota bacterium | reverse complement strand
CTGATATGCGAAAAATCTCTGTTTTTGCGTTCATCATTATCAGGGAGAGCAGAAACAAAATCTTTAATCATAGCACTGTTTTTAGCGACAGTCTCCGCACTAAGCTGAGACGATACAACCTTTGTTATCGCAGAAGAAGGAGCGATTATAATAAACTCATCCCCGCCTCTTCTGCTTACTATCCCGCTCTCGCCTATCGGCTCTTTGAGTTGATTTGAGAGCTCAATAATCGCCTTGTCGCCTACATCATGCCCAAGCTCATCATTAATAGTCTTAAATATATTTATATCAAGAAAACACATAACTAAATCTTCGTCCGGCGTTTTCTCATGAAGCGTTTTAATAATCTCATACGCCTCTTTATTATCACTCTCCCTGCTACCAAGCAGATGCTGATTATAAAATTTTTGACTGTAAATTTTATCAGAGAGGCAATCCATAAGATTGACATTATCAATAGATAAAATTGCTTGTGCGAAAATCTCATAGATATTTTCATTATCTATTTTATTGTTTTTCAAGCTCTCACCGATAATGTCAAGCTTATTTTTAATCGTAATTCTTGCTATTACATCGTTTACATCACGCAAAAGTTTTTCAATAACGCGGTTAATCTCTTCAATTCTTCCAATCTCTTCAAGCTTTGGAAGATGTGCGATATCTACATTCGCCCACTCTTTGACAAGTGCAGGAGTAATATAAATTTTACTCTCTAGCTTATCAACATTAAAATCAACATTTATCTCTAAATTACCGTCGCTATAAGCGACAACAAGCTGATTAACATCTGCTAAAAAATCATACTTATAGCCGGCTATACGAAACGAATCCGCCGCCACTCCATCTCTTTTAAGAAGCAAGTCAATCTCTTTGGCAATCGCCACAATCTCACGGGAGTGCGCCTTAAAAGCCTCACTCTTCTCAGCTCCGACAATCACCCCATCCGCTCTTTGGTTAAGCTCTCTTAAAAGCTCAACCATAGCGTTGCTCTTCACTTCATCTTTTAAATTTTTAAGTCCAAGCCCTTTCTCGTAAGACAACGCATAAATTTGGCAAGTCTTATAGGCATTGCGTTCAGTAATCGAGGAGAACGCAAACTCTTTTTTCGCTATTTTATCTTCAAAAGCTCTTACGCTCTCTATAATAAAATTTTTGATGCTATCTGCCGAGTTCATTTTCTAATCTCTTTATCTCTTTTTCAAACGCCTCTTTAACGGAGTCATCACGCTCTCTCTTGCCAGACTTAACTTCATCAAGATAAAGCTCCAAAGAAACCTTCAAATCAGCCAACATCTCTCTTAAATCATTTTTTGATAATTTTCCCATTTAATCCTCTTTTTGCTAAGTTAAGTTTTTTAATACGCAACGAAAGCGCATTAACGGTTCGTAATGAGTGTTTGCTTTCACCCTCTGCAAGACATCCGTGACATCGACCAAGCTCATTTTCTAAGCGGGCTATATCCCAGATTTTATAAAATTCCCGACGATTTTTATCACACTCTATCGGAGAGCAAAAATTCGCAGGAGACGGTTCTATTATATTCATCTTTTTTCCTAAGCATAAAACAGATAAATTATAATAGGTTTATAATAAAACAAAGCTTAATGGAGTTAAATTAAAACAATTACATCATTTTTAAATTTAAATGTTGAAGAAAAGACATTGCGCAAAATAAAATTTGCGCAAGATTTAATAACCGCAAGGAGGAACGGTATTAAATGGAGTAATCCCCTGTATGGTGAGGACGGAAAAACAAAAAAACTTAGACAATTTATCACAAAAGTCAAAGAAAAATAAAAACAAGTTTGCTTTAGTTTCCGAAGATAAGCCGGATACAATAAAGCAACAAAACAATTATAATAACTTTATAATAAAATATAGCTTAAGTTATTGCCATAAATATGAAAAAAAATAAAGTGCGTTGAATTCCATACAAGCCCCCTTAGTGCAATTCTTGACTATAAGTCAAATCGCCTGAGAGTTTTTTAATCTCATTTTCCATCTCTTTATCAGACACATGCCCGACGCTATCCGCCAATTCTTTAACGCTGACGCCGAACGCACCATTTTCTTCAAGCCAATCGACGATATCATACATCTCTTTAAAGTCTATGACGAATTTCTCACTGTTTGGCGTCTTGTTATGCCACTCAATTTGAATATCGCGGCTATCGCCTGTTTCTGAAAATTCAAGATCTATTAAACCTTTTCCCCCGTCAACACATTCAAATGTTATCGTGTAACTATCTTCATTATGTTTTTTCGCAGTTAAATCTATAAGTAGATTATGTCCTATTTTACGAATAAAATTATTATTTGTAAGGCGTTTAAAAGTCATATCTTTTGTAAGCACTTCATATTTATATTTACCATAAAGCAGCTTATCTGCAATAACAATAAGCTTGCCTGTATCTACACCATCCGTGATAATATCACCGGCTTTAAATTTTTTACCAACTATATCAATAGCCGTTAACGGCTCTTTATTTTCATCTTTTAAACTCATCTAAATCCTTCTTTTCAAAATTCCCCACAGTTCCCTCTATCGTCTCAGTAGTTCTCACGGAAGACGAAGACAAAAAACCATCAATCTAGTTTAGACTATAATTATCAGGCACTTCGGAGCTCCATATCTCTTCTTACACGCTCCGCTACTTTTTTAAGCAGCGGAAGCTCTGAGAGTTCGATATTTTTAATTGCACATGAACTGCGACATACAAACTTTTTTTTAGGGTTGCAATACCAAGTAT
>JAUPLZ010000221.1 GCA_030836705.1 Campylobacterota bacterium | reverse complement strand
ATTCTTGAACTGAAGGAATATAAGAGTTTTTCATAGTATGATAGTCGCTAGATGATATGTTATACCTAGGACTAGCTTTAGTATCAATAATTGCGCAAAAACGACCACTTATTTCTTGAATAAAAATATCTGAATAACCACCGGTTTTTCCTACTCGATATCTTTGCCCAGTATGAGCCGCTTTGTAATGAAGCCGTTCTTCAAAAAGCAATTTGACGGCTTTTTCAAAAGCATTTGCAGTTGAAGTACCACCAGTTGAAAGCTCTATGAACTTTTGCTCAAAAAGTGACAATGAATTTACAAGATATGGCTCTATGGTTCTCAATACAAGCTGTCTATCAAATCCATAACCAACAACTTGAATTACAAAATCTTCAGGCATATCAACTACAAGATTGTTTCCAGCGTATTCTGCAAATAATGCGTGAATAATTGGTTCACCTCTTGATATATTTGTTCCGCTTCCGCGGATAAGAGTTCTAGTGTCTTTATTTCGATTCCAAGCACCATATTTTCTTTGAAATGACTCTGCATTATGCACAAGGATAAAAGAAGATTTATTTAAAAGTGCTTTTTTAATTTCTGGCAGAACCCCCTCATTTATAATGATTTGTTTTGAGCATGTGCTTTTGGCTTGCACAGATAATACAAAACTGCACGCTTCTAAAAAATTTTTACAGGTATTTGCTATGTTTTTAAAATCTACAAGCGCAGCTGTTGATGTTCTGCCTCGTGTTCGAGGTGTAAATAAATCTTCTTCGGGATTGTTAATAATGCTAAGTAAATCGTTTCCTGCTCTCACTAAAAGTATTTTTTGCTTACAAAAATTAAAACATTTATGATTATGACCATAAACAACAGGAATAACTATTTCTTCATCTGTTAAGTACCCAATTTCTGGGTCTAAAAGTAATTCAAGTACAAATAAGAATGGCTTGATTTTAATTGAAGGGTGAATCTTTACATTTGCAACTTGACTATAAATACTTGGGTATTGATAATTCAAAAGTTGCGTTCTTAATATCTCAGCAGGAGGAAAGTTGCTTTCGACTAAATCTTGTCCAGCGATTGTGAGCCAAGTAGAGCCGTCATCTCGTGTAAATAATAAACCAAGACTTTCTAGCTGAGAAAAATATGTTCTGGCTCCTCCACTGTGTGGGTCATATTGAACACCTTCTCGCTTTAATTTGAAACGCTCTAAATTACTTGTAAATGAATTTTGAACTGATTGATTGCCACCCCATATGTCATTTTCAAGTTGCATATGAATCATTGATAGAATTTGAGCAATTTTCCAAGGATAAATTTTACGTATGTTTCTTTGAAACATCCAAACTCGTCTATGATGATTGTCAAATGGAACTAAATGATTCATATTACCTCTTACGAATATCTTGCTTGAGTGGAAGGATAATCAATATCCGCTAATGTTTTTAAAATTGCTTCAAAGAGAATTTTAGACATCGCAGGCGAAACTGCCATACCAATTTGCCGCCGAACACTTTCTTTTTTGCCTACAAAAATAAAATTATCAGGAAATGTTTGTATTCTGGCGCGTTCACGATTTGTTAAAGCTCTATATTCAGAGTAGTGATAGCCATGTGTCCCACCCCCTCCGCTTCCAGTAATAGTATAAGAAGGTTGATCAGGGTGAAGTCTTTTGTATATCTGACTTAATTTGGCACCCTTAACATTTAACTGCAAGTGTTCTGGAAGTTCTGTTTGCCAAATGTTTTGTCCTGGTTGTATGTATTTTAATCTTTCTACAACTGTTTTTGATTGCGTAGTAAATTCGTGATTGTGGGCATCGAGAGGAATTGGTTTTTTCTCAAAAGTTTCTTTGACACTCACATAATTATCTAAATGTGTAGGTGCAGGCACTTGAAATTTTTTTTTCAATGATTTTGCAATACCCACAATAATTATTCGATGCCGTTTTTGGGGTATTCCGTATTCTTCAAATTTATATTTATGAACCGTTAGCTCATAACCTTTTGCTCCAGCATTTCCTAAATCTCGTAATATATTTTTGAATGCTTTTCCCTCGTTGGCACTCGCTAGCCCGCCAACATTTTCGGCTATAAAAAAATAAGGGTTGTATCTATTGATTACATTAACACCATATTTGTAAAGCCCTCCAAATTCCCCATCAAAACCTTTGGATTCTCCGACAATGCTAAAATCGTTACAAGGAAATCCATATGCAAAAGCATCAATTTTACCTAAAGAATTAATATCTAATTCTTTTATGTCTTTGCAAATCACTTTAACATCTTTAAAATTGTGTTGGTAAGTTTGACATGTTTCTGAGTGATAATCACTTGCCCAAATATGTTTTATGCTGTATTTCGTATTTGTTTTTTCATCGTGTATTTGAGCATTTTGTGCGCCAAGAGCAATTCCTCCTGGTCCACAAAATAATTCACCTAGTCTCAAAACTGTTTCTTTCATTTCTTACTCATTTGTATTGGAAAGGCATAGAAACAATGTATGTTAATTTTATTATCGAAAGTTTTTATCAAGAATTTCCTTGGTTGCATAGTAATTACTAGTTGATGAAAAAATTATATCTTATTAAAATTAAAGTAAATAGTAGTAGCTAGGTAATTATTGAGAACAATTGAAGATATTGATGAAAATCAGATAGATGATTTTTATAAACTTATTGGCTCTAATGTTAAAAAAAAGAGGGTGTTAATGGGGTTTTCACAGCTTCAGCTTTCTCAAGCATTAGGACATAAATCAGTAGGATTAGTTTCTCAATCAGAGTTATATCTTAAAAAGCAACATTTTAATATGAAACATTTGTATCAAATTGCTTATATTTTAGAGTGTGAAGTCTGTGATTTTTTTGAAGAAAATTGAAATTTTATAAACCAAGATAGAAGAGGGCGTAAAAAGAGATTTGTCTTTTTGTCAAAAGGGTTTTATTTACCCTTTTGAATCAAATAGAATTCCTGTTACTTCTTGCATTTTT
>JAUPLZ010000220.1 GCA_030836705.1 Campylobacterota bacterium | reverse complement strand
TTACTATCTCCAGAGAAATGATAATACGGTTGATACATTAGTGCAGGATCCATTTTTCTTACTTCAGGTGGAATATTCATAATAGGAAGTGAAGTATAGTTGGGGAATACATCTTTAATTATTGGATAGTACAAACCAAATAGTGCCTCATCAGGTAAAGATGTATGAAATCTAAACTCAACAATCATTTCTAACAAAGGTGGATTACCTAAACTGTTCGGATATGGTTTATCCATATAATTTCCCCTGACTTATGTGTTCTTAATGATTGTACAAATTGTATCATAAAATAATAAACATAAACCGCGATTCTAAAATAGGTTGTAACTTAAAATTATTTATTTTAGTTGTTGTAAATATCCCTGAACAAATACTTTTTTTTGAACAAAGATTACACTCTAAATTATACGATTGCTTCCATTTTGAAATTGAATTTTTAACAAATTTCCACATTCTTTTATCAACAAGACAAAAAGGTATATTATAAACTGATACATGCATATCTCTTTGATGCAAAAACTGCACAGCACTTAGCAATCTGTCATTATACAAAGAAGGTTCTATATTTATATCGTCAATATTATCAAAAGCGTACCCCGTAACTTCCATTCCCATGAATGCTATATGATAAATAAATGGGAAATTTCTATATATAAATTGTGCTATTTCAAGTAATCTTTTATAGTTTTGCTTTAATATGACTATTCTCAATTCTATTTTTTGTCGTAAAATTGCTAAATTTTGAATTGCTTTTAAAACATCTACGTAAATGTGTGTTCTCATTATTTCATTGGAATCATCCATGTTGTCCGATGGAAACGAGACGCAAAAAGTAATATTTGGATTAGACAATGCTAATTCCTTTGCATAGTTAAAGTCGGATAATTTTTTTCCATTTGTTAATAAATTAATATCCGCCGATGGATAGTACTTATAAGCTAAACTTGTTAGCTCCAATAAGTCATTTTTCTTTAATGTAGGTTCTCCTCCGGTAATTCCAATCATTTTAATAGGTTCTTTTGACAGATATTTTAATATTTTTTTATTTGTATCCATAAGAGAATATTCATCTTTTTTTGGAGGCTGAGGACACATTATGCAATTTGCATTACACTGGTGAGTAATAAATAATGTGAAATCATGCGGATTCAATCTTTTTTCCCAAAGAACACTTATTATTCCATCGGGTGTAATTTGAATAATATCACCATCGCTCGCATTCTTGAAAAAATCATTATCTATGTCATATGCTACTGGCTTGCTTGTCTTTTGTGGTGAAGTTTTACTTGTTAACAATATTGAATGTCCAAAAGTAAATTGTCCATCTTCTCTAATATATGCTGTATCAGTTATAAAGTTTAAATTATATTTAGAAGAAGTTATTCGTGCAACGATGGGCTTAAAAATGTTATGTATTTTAGTTTTACATGTTGTCATACTCTAACATCTCCCAAATTGCGTTTAGTTATCCAGCTCCAAAAAACATTCATTACGTCTGCGTTATTTTCTTTAATAATTTCAAGTAAGTGTTCGATAAGTAGCATGTTTTTTTTACAAAAATCACTATCAGGTTTAAATCCAACAATATTTCCACTCTCTACATAATTTCGTACAGGGTCACTTCCGCAATATATATTATAAGCACAGCTTGAACAACTAGGTGTCGTTTGTAAGATAGATTTTTTAGTAATATCTTGCAATGTCTTATTTTGAAAAATTTCTTCATAACTATTATCGAGGACATTACCAATTTTAAACATATCATTTCCAACCCGAGCCAACATTCTGCTTTCATCTGTTGGAAATACATCTCCATTAAAATCATATATTACACCACTTATTCCGGCTCCCGCTGGACTTTGCAAATCCATGAAACCTGTGGAAAAAGGAGTTAAAATTCTCTTTATTAATAGAGCCGAATAGTAATCTATGAAGTAAACACCTTTTAAATTTAAATCAATTATATATTGAAGAATTTTTTTATATTTCTCTATAAATTCCTCGATTGAATATCCAAGGGTATTTAAATTTTTTGTTGCCATTCCATAAGGGTTTAATGCTCTAATAAATACACCATTGAACCCTAGTCTAGTATATTCATCTATAACTTCTTTTAAATATGGAAGATTTGATTTTGAAACTGTTAATAAGGCACCTACACTATCATGACCTAATATTTTGCGAGTTAATTCAAGGTTTTCTACAAATGTATCATAACTACCTTTTCCACTATGAGTGACCCTATGCCTATCGTGTAATTCTTTTGTTCCATCTAAAGATGTCGAAATTTGTACATTATATTTTTTTAAAAATTGTAATTTCTCTCTATCAATTAGTGTAAGATTTGTACATAGTATTATTTCTACATTTTTATTTTTGAATTGAAGCCCTTTATTGTAAGAGTTTTCGATTAGATATTTAGAGCTTTCCCAATTTACAAGTGGCTCACCGCCTTGTAGTTCTATCTTTATGCTTTGTGATGGTGTTTGAAAAATTTTTTCAATTGTTTTATCAAGAATATTTCTTCTTAATTCGGCAGCATTTTTTAAACTTTTTTCTTCCACTGAAACAGCTGAAGCATGGCAATAGTCGCAACTTAAATTACAATAATTAGTAATTTCAACCATATGCAATGATGTAAAATCTAATAAATATCTCTGTTTGGAACGAATTTGATTAGCTAAAAGTTCTATGCCTAAATTTATTTCTAGACTATTGCTAAATACAAAAAATTTAGACTTCAATGACTTGAATATTTCGGATTTAATATCAAATTTATATGATATTAAATCCGAAAATTCGTCTATTGATATAAAAAAATGCTCACCACTCATATTAACTAGAAGCATTTCATTATCAGAAAACCTCTTAAAATTAAAAGGGAAAAACCCATAGTCTTTCAAAAGTTTAAATTCAAAGATTACTTTTTTTTTAATGGCGAATACGCATAATCTACAATTGTATCTCTTATGCTTCCATATTCTTTCTCTAGGTTTTTTCTTAATTGGTAATCTATAACTCTATTAGAAAAATTATAAATCAACTCTTTATCAAATAACTTATCGCCTTTTTTTGAAAATGAAACACCAACAAAATCATCTTCTAGTGGTTTCATTTCAATAAAAAATTGTCCTGAGTACTCATGGATTGCTTCAATGATGGGTTCTTTTTCAAAAAACTTTTTACTTAATTTTACAATCAAGGTCTCTTGATTGAGAGAATCTTGAAATATACCTTTTTTTATTTCTATCAAATTCTACCTCTATCATCTTGATGAATAATGAGAATAGTGTGATTCGTGTGAACTATGAGATTGATGTGAACTGTGAGAGTAATGATAAGCTATTTCAATTTTTTCATTTGCTAGCTGAAAATCCTTCGTATGTTCAAGCATAAGCTGTGTGTCTTCAGTTATCTCGCTAATAGTTTTAAATCTCTGTTGTTGTATATTTGTCGACGCCTGCGATAATCCGACTAATGCAAGCAATGATAATAATATTTTTTTCATTTTACAATCCCCTCTCTATATAAAATATTGTATCTAAATTCCATTAATAAAAGAACATTTTAAAGAAATCTTGATAATAAATTCGATTTGATATGGAAAAATTATTGATTTCCTTATCGAATAATATGAAATAAATTTTGAAAAAGTTTGATATAACACCCTACCCGCATAATAATTAAAAAATCTAAACAAAATACATACCAAGAAGTACAAAAGAGAATTCTATGAAAAAGTGGGATTAAAACCATAGCGAACCAAAACTACACCGAAACACCCAGAAAAAAAGCACAAAAACAGCCCTAAAACCCAAAGACTAAAACTATCCATAAATTAGCCTATAAACAGACAAAGCCGCTTAAAATTGATTTTAGAGACAAAAATTCAAGCAATACATTGACTTTACGAAATATGCAGAAAAATAACTTCATGTTTACCTTTGCATGAACTTGCTCTCAATCAAGATGATTATGCAAAGATGATGGTATGATTAAAAATAAAAACAAGCAATAGCAAAGTAGAAAAAACTGTCTTGACAAGCAAGGACATTATATTAATTCTCTTTCAGAAATCAGAACAATGGCAGAAGAGTGGATGATCGATTACAATACGGAACGTGCACACGATTCGCTTGGAAAATTAACGTCGATTGAATATTTGGAACGCTATAGTGAATAGCTGAAAAAGTCAGTTTAAAACTGTTTGAAAATTGGGGAAGCTTACATGCATGGGTATGCATTCCGCAAGCTGGAGTTTGGGGACGAGGGAAAAATAGCCAGACATTTTTTATATACTGTTTATATTTCAGTAAAGAGGTTTCATATATGACATATATTACAAAAGAAGAGCTTGAGGCAACCAGACCAGCCTCAGAAGTAAGGCAGTGGGTAAAAGCCAAAATAGATGAGATTGGCATTACTGAAGAAGGTAAGCAAGCCATAAGGTTTCGCAAAGGCTTATTAAAGGAGCTGATAGAGGAGGCTCTGCCGCTAGGTATTTTCTGCGATGCATATTTTAAAAGCAGCGATAATGTTGAGGTTACTCATATTTCTGGTAACCAAAATTATGATGTTATCATTAAAGATAATCGATCGAATAGAACCATGCTAGAATATTTAGAGATTACACAGGCTCATGAAGGAGAAAATGCCCATTATCGTAGGCTTAAGTTTAAAGAAAAAGGCTATGTTAACTATTTGGGGACAGTAAAAAAGAGTGGCACAAAACACACTAAAATTAATATAGATATTGAGGATGAAGCTTTAGAGCACAATGTTGTTTTCAACAATGAAATGCAAAAAATAGTTGAAGCCGCTGAGCGAAAATCCGGTAAATTTTATCCAGCGCATACCGGATTAGTCATTATCTTTGATGATTATATCGCTTTTAAAAATAACAGAGACGAAGACAGGTTAATAACTTTTGCCAAAAATAAGATATTGCCGATGTTGGACAATTTTGAGAAAATATTTATAGTGGGCTGGTCTTCAAAGATATATTTGGAGTTCAAGTAATGCAAGTAATAAGCAACTCTATACCCTATGCTTTTAAATGTTGCATCGATTCAATTAATCATTGTGCCAAATAGTCATAAATGGCGATAAATAGCAAGTTCAATTATATTTTACTTCAACAAAGATGAGGGAAAAAGGTGGTGATTATTTCCATCTGACCCTTTATTTTCAAACATTCTACACAAAAATAACTTCATGTTTAGCATAGCAAAGCCTTTGCATGAACTTGCTCTCAATCAAGACGATTATCCAAAGATGATGGTATGATTTAAAATCAAAAAAATGGAACAAAAGACTACAGTAAAGGCAAGAAATGAAAAAGATAATGATTGTATTGGCATTGGCAGTAAATCTTTTTGCAGAAACTTCGAATTATGTGCTTCGAAGAGCCTGTCACCAAGGAGATGCTTGGAGGTGTGCAATGCTTGGAATTAAGGATGAGCGTCAAAAAGCCTGCGACGGAGGAGATGCTTGGAGGTGTGCATTGCTTGGAGCGATGCGTAACGATGTAAAAGGCTTCAAGCAGGATTACTTTAAAGCAGCAGAACTCTACCAAAAAGCCTGCGACGGTGGAGTAGCTTGGGGGTGTATAACGCTTGGATGGATGTATGAAGAAGGAGAAGAAGGCGTCAAGCAAAACAAAACGAAGGCAAAAGAGCTATACGGAAAAGCCTGCGATATGAAGTCTCAGGATGGATGTGAGCGATACAAAAGGCTTAATGAGGCGGGGTATTGAGAACTCTTGCCTTGAAAACAGAAGTAGTGTAATAATTCCTTGTTTTCATTAAGACGATAGTGCAAGAAAATAAAACAAACAGGTCATTGACATGGATTGATTTATCGGGAATGCTATATAATGTGTATTAGATTTTATATCAAAATTGGAGGTTAGGTTTGAAAGAGGAAATAAAAATGGATGAATTTGATATTACCGTAACAAAAGTTTCTATGGCAAGTAATGTAAAAATCACTGTAGTGGGAGTCGGAGGAGCAGGCGGTAATATGATCAATCAGCTTGCAAAAAGTGAGATCAGTGATCACATCAAAATGGTTTCAGCCAATACCGATGCACAGGCGCTGGAAGACTGCATAGCCGATGAAAAAATTTTATTAGGGCCTAATACTACCAAAGGGCAAGGTGCCGGCATGGATCCTGAGCTTGGCAAAAGAGCAGCGCTTGAAAGTTATGAAGTTATCAAGGAAGCCTTGAAACACTAAGCTCTTCTCTTCATGAGAGATATTCGAGATTCCATCTATTAAATTCGGTTATGTGGCTACAATATTACAAGGAGCAATTGATGATCAGTGACATTCTTAAAAGTGTTTTTTCCAATCTTCAAGTATTTTTAGTAACTTGGATTATCGTTATACTTGTCAATCAAATTTTTATTTTTGGTGCATGTTTTGCCCCATATTGTCTGATTGCGGCACTGCCTCATACTGGTGTGATTGCTGCATTGATTACATATTTCTCTCAAAAGAATGAAGCTTCTTCTGCTGCCACGAATCAAAATAATTCTGCAACCTATGAGCGACCATCAAATAAGGAAATGGATTTTGAAATTGAAAAAGATGATTTTGAAGACACAAAAACACCATTTTGTCCTGAATGTGGCGCTCCAATGGTTTTACGTACAGCAAAAAAAGGACAATATGCCGGAAAAACTTTTTGGGGATGTTCAAAATATCCCAACTGTAAAGGTATTTTAAAATATACTTAATCATTAACTTCACGAAAAGGTAGGATATAAGATTTTTAATGGCATTACTTTTGGCAACTACTATTGCATCAGCATACACTCAAGAAGATTGGAAATTCTATGATGCATGTAAAACGAGAGTATATGATAAAGTTGATAATGGATATGACTATGCTGCTTGTAAAGAGATGTTGAGTCACAAAGATGCTCTCCGCAAACATGGTGCTGCCAGTAGTTATGATTGTTGGATAAAGCGATTATACAAATAAGGTTACTATGTAGCCCCTGAAGTAGCTTAAATATGGGAGACCATAACAAACCAATAATCGTTAGGAAATTTTTTCCAGCGAAAATGTTAAAAAGCCAATTATTTTTTCGAGTGTGCATTTTGATTGAAAAGTGATTGATTTTGATTGATAATCGATTGATTTGGAGGGGTGTTTTTCAAAATAATGCTAATTTTGAACCGTGCAGCTGATAGTATCCTTTGTATGCCAAATTACGGGAAAGTCACACTGCTAGAGAACATATATGGGCTATGACAGATATTTATTTGACACCTTTTGATGAAGTTTTAAAAATTTTCATTTTTGAATGTTTCAAGCAGGATTTCGGCTCTTTGTATATTGTCAACTGATGAATCAATAAAATAAGCATTATGACGGCCAACAAAGCCAGGAACACTGATAATGTTAATTTTATATTGACGTCTAAGTTCATATATCTCATTACGCACCCGTGAACTCGTCCCGTCCAGCTTACAGGTATAGCCTGATACGATGTCACCATGACACAAAGCTTCTAGCACCCAATATACTCTTTTTCTCATAATGTCTCACTTTTTTCAAGTTGAACTCAAAGGATTTTCCCTCTTTGAGTTCTTTTATCTGTTAGCCACAATACTTGTTGTTTCAAATATGTATCATTCATATCTAATACACCAAAGTATTGCTTGGCAACTCTTGCCATATCGTCCAGATACTCTTCCAGTCCATTCGTGTCTTTAAGTTTGGCATCGATACCTACTCTGAACTCTATACGTTTCCAGTACTGAAGGCTTGTATCCAATTTTTTATTGTTTCGGCTTTCTTTGATATATTTATCATAAACAATAATCCTATCGAAATAGTCTGCATCAATATTTGGTGCAGATGGATTATTGATATAAAAGCTTGTTTCAACCAATCTCTCTGTACTATTTTTTCCTTTGTAGCTCTCTAATGCATGGTTAAAGTATATTCTCTTATCAATGGGCTTTTTACATGCTCCATCAAAACATACATCAACGTAAGAGACTTTAAACCTTTTAATAAATGCACCAAGAACAGCATATGTACCCATGCGTATATCTTTTGTGGGCTGTCGCAGCCCAGCAAAAACAACCTCAACATAATGCGTTTTTGAGTGTTTTCCTTTTTTTGAAACCGAGATACTGTCCTCATTGCTTTTAATGATAATATACCCACTCAAATTATTTGTATTTCCAATCTCTACAAACCACACTTGTCTGTCTTTATGTTGCTTTATCTCTTTCTCATAAAAGTACTGATTTATGATATAATTTCTGCTTCGATCTTTAACCTCTAACCCTAACTCATCCAACTTTTTAGTGAGTGCAGAAAATGTTGTTATAAAGCCTATGGTATCTATGCCGTTAGTGTTGAAAAAAGTACTAACAGACATGTCTTTTTAGTACTAATTTTTATGCTATTAAGCAGAAGAGACAAAAAAGCTTTAAGGCGATAGCTCACAAAGCCCCACTGTCAGGCTATTTGAGCTACTTTTACAACATCTTCAAAACCACTCACCTATCTGCCTTTTTTAACGGCTTTTTAGTTGAATGGGTTTTGAGTATATTTTGAACTTTTTGCAGGTTCTTTTTTGACCTTTTCAGGCGATATTTTTCATAGGATTTTCGCTTATTTCTTAGGTCACAATATACCCCATGCATATTTATCTCTACACCAAATTCATTTCTAAGCGTATATATCCCGCTTGATAGTCTTTCAGTGAAAAAACTATTTTGGCTATCAGGTATACTTATCTCATCATTTACTTCAAAAAGTGCTTGCAAGGTACTAGTAACTGCTATATGCATACCTATACCTCCTCAATACGATTTTTTTCAAGCCATCGATGTATATCCTCACGTTTATAGCGTATGTAACGTCCGCCTATTTTTATGAATGGTATTTTTCTTGCCATTCTGTATTTGGCTTGTGTGCTTTTACTAAACTTATACTCTATTTCAAGTTCATCAGGTGTTAAAAAATCATTACTATTTATAGTCATAGTAAATTCCTTGTATGTGAAATTACAAGTAAGCTTTCTTGTCGTTCTTTAAAGAACTAAAAACATAAAAAAAGAGATTTGCAAAGCCTCATATGTTTCTATAGGAATTTTAGGGAAATGAGTTCTTGCCGGGGGGATACTTTTTTGCTATTTTCTTGTCTAGCGCCCATTCTATCGGGCATAAATTTTTTTTATATTGCAAAAAATATTAATAAAATTAGACATTTTTGGCAAAAATTTATCGCCAATTCTAACAATAAACACAATTTCTGAAAAGTGAGGAGAAAGAGCGGGTTACGGGTTAATTGTAGATCGGTTATCCTTTTTCACCACAAAATAGGAAATAACATGCGACAAAAATAATTAACTTGAAAGAACGATACCCTATGAGATATTTTTTACAGAATTTGCTAAGGTTTTAGCTGCTTGATTGAGGTGGAATTGCATTAGCGATTAGAATTGGTGATTTACGGGTGAAATGATATTTTGCATCATAACAAGTGGGAGTTAAAGTGGGAACTATACTAACCTTAAAGATTTTATGAATTTTAAAAATGATGGTTTTCGTTCGGTATATTCGTTGTTAAAAGGTGGTACACCCATCAGGATTCGAACCTGAGACCTTCGGTACCGCAAACCGATGCTCTATCCAGCTAAGCTATGAGTGCACTAAAATTAAGTAGCGATATTTAGGAATCGTGATTGTAGCAAAATTTTCTTTATTTTTCAAGTAACTTCATATTCCCAAATAAATTTAATGCTCTGGGGTTGGAAATAAATGAATGGTTATAGGGGTGCTCAAGCTCAATTGTTTCAAATGGCTGCAAAGAAAATCTTTTTTTTAATTCTTTTGCATGGATACCAAACAAAATGAGCTTGGGGGCATTTCTCTCCAAAGAGTGCAATAAATGTTCCATAAAAGGGCTCCACGCCTTGATGTGCCCGGAGGAACTTTTTTTATCGGTAAAAATTAAGGCTGTATTAAGAAGCAGCACACCATTTTTTTCAAAATTTATGCGTAGCTGCTCCATGGAAGATATAAGATTATTTTTATCAATTTTCGAGATGGCCTCCTGAGAACTCTCTTCAGCTTTCAAATCTCCTCTTGCGACCAATGCCATCTTGATAAAATTGCGAAGGCTTGTCGCACGATTGACTTCTTTGCTTAGTCCTTTTTCAGAAAAGATACAATCTACTTTGGCGTCAATAAAAGCGTAGCCTATAGCGCTCTCTTTACGAGGATAGGGATCCTGTCCAAAAAGAATATATTTAACCTGTGTTTTAGGAAGTGTTTTAAAAGCATTAAAATAAATCTCTTTTGAGGGAAAATAAGCTAAATTGTTTTCCAAAAAAGCTTGATATTGGGGATCAAGCTTGCGATAAGATTCATCAAGAATCTCTTCCCAACCGCTATACACCAAACTGTTTCTCTTTTTTGATAGTATCAAACTTAACGATAAGTTCTAATTTATTGAGAGGGATACCCAATTTTTCTGAAACAACCTCTTTGCTTTCACCCTCACCAAGCAATGACATCGCCTCTTTATGAGAAGAGAGGTTATCCATAACATCTTTAGCTGTCGCACGAGAATCTTCAAGATTTGCAATCATTTTTTCTTTAATATACAGCAACTCTCTTAACTTTTCATTCTCTTTTTTGAGCATACCGTTTGCACGAAGCAATATAAAAAGTATGAATACAAATATAAAAAGTGCGCCCAAAATAATATAATCCATCATTTCCATCTACATAACCTCCGCGACAATCAAAAGCAAAAATACAAATCCCAAATATCCATTGACCGTAAAAAAAGCTTTATCAATTTTTGTAAAGTCCTTATGAACAATGCTGTGTTCATAAACCAGCATCCCCGCCGAAAAACATACTGCCAACTTACCAAACATTCCCAAATCGGCCTCATAGACAAACCCTGCCCAGAGTACGATCGCAAGCAAGTGCAAGACACTTGCTATATACATCGTATTTTGTGCACCAAATCGCGAAGGAACAGAGTGCAATCCGTGGGCTTTATCAAACTCAATATCCTGCAAAGAGTAAAGCAGGTCAAATCCCGCAACCCAAAACATAACCCCCAAAGCAAGATATACCGACCAAAGCGTTATGTCACCCGAGACTGCCACAACTCCTGCAATAGGCGCAAGCCCCAAACTAATCCCTAAAATAAAATGGGCAGCCGCAGAAAAACGCTTAAAAAACGTATAGGCGCCCAATATAATCAGGATCGGTACAGAAAGCGCAAACGCCAAAGTATTAATAAAAAAGGCAACTGCAATAAACATCAGTGCATTAATTAGAATAAACCATACCATTTGTGCCCCAGAGACTCTTCCGTCTACCGAAGGCCTATTTTGAGTACGGGGATTAAGGATATCAATATCCCTGTCCAAATAACGATTGACCCCCATTGCAAAATTTCTAGCACTTACTGCCGCAAAAATACCTAAAACAAACAATTTCCAGCCAAACCAGCCTTTTGCGGCGACAAGCATCGCTATAAAAATAAAAGGCAAAGCGAACACGGAATGTTTAAGCATCACCAATTCTGAGAAATGAGCCAGTTTTTCTTTCCAAGATATTTTAGTCATCATCGCAATTTACCATTGACTGTTTTTTGCATATTTTTAAGGATGGGGTATTTTGAGCTTGCTGTTGAGTGACCATGCTATCACCACTACAAGCAATGCAATGATATATACATTTTCTACCAAACCATAACTATAAAGAAGATACAGTATCCAAAGCAAAATTGCACCCAACGGTGTTGGTACGCCCTCAAAAAATTTTGCCACCCCCCCTGCATCCGCTTTTAAATTAAACTCAACGAGTCTCCTCAGTCCACTGATGATATAGGCAACAAAAACTGCCCCCAGCATCAGCTCATGTATTCCACTTGTCATCTCTTTTTGCAACGCATAAAAAAGTAAAAACGAAGGCATAACTACAAAAGAAAGAAAATCGGCAAAACTATCAAGCTGTACGCCAAAATCCGTAGAAAGGTTTAACTTCCTTGCAACCTTACCGTCTGCAATATCTAAACCCCCTGCAATCCAAGCAAGAATAATAGCAGTCAAAAAATCACCTTTGACAATAAAATAGATAGCCACTACACCACATGCGATATTTCCAAACGTGATCAAATTGGCAAGATTAAAACGATTATCTTTCTCTAATAAGTCCATATATACCCCAATAAAATTTCCCCATTTTACCGAGATTGCGATTATAGGGTGATTATAGCTTTGATATACCGGTTGCTTGTTTTTTGTGGTTTTGCTATCATTATACTTATGAACACACCAAAACAACTTGCCATTATCGGTCCGACAGCTTCAGGCAAAACAGCTTTGTCTATAAAAATAGCACAAAAAATAAATGCCTATGTTCTCTCTTTAGATTCCCTCTCTATCTACAAGGAGATCGATATTGTATCTGCCAAGCCGGCCCCC
>JAUPLZ010000219.1 GCA_030836705.1 Campylobacterota bacterium | reverse complement strand
TCCCATAATCATTAATATAGGTTCTTTATCCTTTTTGGGTGTAGGTGACATAGACGATATTTTGCTTTTATTCAGCCTTTGGTTCATTGATTTCTGTAAATTTGTGATATATCTCTTCAGCTAAAAATCTCATATTAGTTGATTTATCATGTAAATCTCCATCATCACGGTAAACATTTTCTATATCACCTAATCCTAATTTTGAAACTTCATCATTTGCGATTATTCCAATATATCCATTACTAAAAATGAATTGTGCATGATCTTGTTTAATTTTCATGATCACAATATTTTTTAATTTTTTGCACTAAACTTTTTCCAATCCCTTTAATCTTTAAAATCTCCTCGTCCTTAGCATCTTCCAAATCTTTTATATTTTTAAAGCCATTTTCATAAAGCAACTGTGCACTTTTTACTCCTACTCCATCAATTTTAGTCAATTGTTTATAAAAAAACGAGTGTGGAAAATCAATATCAGCTTTACAGTGTCTATCCCAAAAAGATTTAAAATTTTGATTTATATTGGCTAAATTGTAAAGCTCTTGTATCATCTCATCCGTCTGCTTGGTACTCTCTACAATTTTTCTAAACTCAATCAAAAATGGTACATAGTCAGAAGCTTTTACGTATCCAATTTCAGATGAAGATGTCCCTTCATCAGGCTCTTCTATATCCATCCCAAGTTCTTTATAAGATTTAGTCTTTGGTAGCCAAATCCCATGCCATAACTCTTTTGCATAATTTGGCGGCGTTTGATTTTTTTCTCTGAAAATTTCTCCATGATGCTTTAGTATTTCAATGGGAGTTCTTAATTGTAAAGTAGCAACAAACTTTAAACCATCTAAAATATCATCATCTCCCCACTCTTGGAGAGGTTTTTCTTGCATCTGTCCGATTGTATGCGTTCCATCAAGAAACGAGCTTTTTTTCTTTTTTAGTTTTGTTGTGCTAAAAAGTTTTTTTATAAAATTAAACATCATCTACTCTCAAGTACCAATTTGCTTTTTCAAATATTCTTTACCAATATCTATTAGCACTGATAAGGTAGAACCGCCAATACTATAAGCTTTTTCTTTTATGTTGTTCCAAGTTGTATCTTGCCTGATAATATCTATGAAATCATGTCCTTGCGAGGTTACTGTGTTTATTAGATAATCAGTAGGTTCACCACTTTGATATTTTTGTTCTTTAGCTTTTATCAATCCACTTTCAACGAGCAATCCAACGTGGTAAGCTAATTTTTCAATAGTTAATAATTCCTCTTTCATTATTTCAAACAACGCATCACTTTTAAAATTTTTGCCGTACTCCATTTTATCTTCAAGTGTAAGCATGATTTTACGAATCAAATCTAAGTCTCTTTTCATAATTTCCCTTCTCCCCCCGTCATCTCTTCATAAAGCTCTACTAAATCCCTATCCAGCATTACAGCAAGCCCTCGGATGGTGTGGATTTTACTTGAGATGGTGTCGGTGGTGGTTAAGTTAGTCATTGGTGTTATCCAATTGTTTTTTCTCTAAATGCTTAATTGATAATTGCGTAAGCAAATACGCATAAGACAAAATATGCTGAGTTAGTATTAGTCTTCTATTATAATCTATTGGCAGTGCTGGAATAAAAGCACTTCTAATGGTAGTCAAACAAATTAAAATTTTATATTTATCTTTTCCATAATAAAAATCAACATATTCCTCATACTCTTCTGTAAACTCATCTGCTTTGATAATCTTATGTTTAATCAACTTATTTTTTAAAACTTTTTTATCTAAAAATCCTTTATCATGCACTATTGCATGTCTAAATTCAGAAATTAATTGCATCAAAAAATCATAGTTTGTATTAGGAATTTTTTTATCAAAATATTGTTTAAGGTTAAATCTTTTCTCCAAAACCCTGACAATGCTATAGGGCTTTTCTTTTTTCTTTTTAGTCTGCCCAAAAAACCACTCTTCATTTTTATTTGAAATATCATTAAGTTGTATTTCCCCAAAATCTGAAGCATCCCAAAAATTATTATCAAGATATCCCATAACTGCATACAATTTATCTATAAATTTTTCATACATTTCATAGGCGTCTACTAAAAACCATTGCATTTGCTTGTTGTAGTGGAAAAATATATCATCACTTGTTTGTTCAAGTGTTTTTTCTACTCGTAAATCACTTATCATTTTTTCATGATTCTTTAAAATATCAAAATATACTGCCCATTTGGATGAATAAAAATCTACATCTGAATGATTTTGTTTATGCTCTTCAATCTCAGATAAATATTTTTCATAACTTTTTTGAACTATATCTGCATAAAAAGCCAATTCGTGAACATCTTGTTCAAATTCTTCAAATATGCTTTTTATGCGAACAACCATGATTATTTCCCCTCTTTTGCGGTCATCTCTTCATAAAGCCCAAAAAGATACTCCAACCTCTCCTCATCACTCTCTAACGGTTTGGAACGATAGCATCTCTCTATCGCTAAATCGAGCTGATGATG
>JAUPLZ010000218.1 GCA_030836705.1 Campylobacterota bacterium | reverse complement strand
TTTCCGAATACTTGAATTATTTTAAGGGCAACAGCACCTCTAAATTGAGCTAGTTTAATAACGCTTTGCGGATTATGTGCATAAAACATATCCTCGATTGCAACCTCTTTTATTTGATGATTTGCAAAAATCACATCAAGCGCTTCGACTATTTCACATATCTGTGATTGTAGCTCTTTCGTCTTAATTTTTATCAAACCTGCTTCTTTTAGTAACATTTTTCGCTCTTTTACCTCTAAAATAGCGTATCCGGTCTTGATTGTTCCAGGGTCTATACCTAAAATTATCATTAAGTTATTCACCTCTTTTTCACAATGTGAATAAACATTTATTCACTAACTATAATCCGTATTATGCTAAAATTTTTCACACTTATAAAATTTCTATTCACAAATTTTTCACATAAAAAGGTTAGTTTTGATTTTTGATTCTATTATTTAGCGTCTAAAAGAATTGGTTAATGAGATAGAATTTAATCGATATTTAAAAAATATTAGATATATCGAAAATCAATCAAAGTCTGATTTGGTTGTTTTAGAAGTTTTAAATCCGTTTATTGCAAGCTGGATAAAAACAAAATATTCTGAAAAAATTGCTGACTTATTTGAGATAGAAACGAATGTAAAACCAAAAATAGAGATAAGAATAAAATCAAAAAAAAAACAAAAAGTTAAAATAAAAGAGGGTTTAATTCAAGATATAAAACTTACAAAAAGCACTATATTAAATCCTGCTTATACTTTTAATAGCTTTATTGTTGGTCATTCAAACCAATTTGCATATACTGTCGCAAAAAGCGTATGCGAACAACCGGGAAAGCTTTATAACCCTCTATTTATTTATGGCGGAGTCGGTCTTGGCAAAACTCATCTTTTGCAATCAATCGGAAATATATTTGCTTCACAAGAAAAAGTTGTAATATATGTAACTATTGAACAATTCTTAAATGATTTTACTGATCATTTAAGAAACAAAACTCCGGATAGATTTAGAGAAAAATACAGAAATTGTGATCTTTTAGTCATTGATGATATTCAGTTTATCTCTGGAAAAGAAAAAATACAAGAGGAATTTTTTCATACATTTAATGAACTTTATCAATCAAAAAAACAGATAGTTTTAGCAGCGGATAAAGAACCAAGAAACATTGCAGGACTTGAAGATAGACTAAAAAGTCGCTTTGTTTGGGGTCAAGTTGCAGATATTCAACCGCCTGAACTTGAAACAAAAATAGCTATTATAAAGAAAAAGTGTGAACTTGATTTTATAAATCTTTCAAATGATGTTATAGAATATATAGCTACAAATATGGATGAAAATATAAGAGAAATAGAGGGTACTATCATAAAACTAAATGCTTTTTCAAAAATGATAGGACAGCAAATTACCCTTGAATTTACAAAAGAAGTCCTAAAAGAGCAGATAAAAGAGAAAAAAGAAAATATTACTATAGACCAAATTATAGAAGTAGTAAGCAAAGAATTAAATGTAAAACCTAGCGAAATAAAATCAAAATCAAGATCCCAATCAATAGTAAATGCAAGAAGAATAGTTATTTATTTAGCAAGAAATCTCACTCCAAACTCTATGCCGATAATTGCAAACTATTTCGGAATGAAAGATCACACGGCAGTAAGCCACGCTATGAAAAAAATAAACGAAATAATAAATAACGATGCAAATTTTAAAGTTATAATTTCTCAGCTATCAAACAAAATAAATACAAATGAGTAAAACAAATCCAATTTATGTGAAAATGAGTGAAAAATGGATAAAATCTATTCAATAGTTAAATCAAGTTTTTATCGGCTTTCTTTATATTTTTTCACAATTTCATGCGGTACTAATACTACTGCTATTTATTTTAATTATTAAAAGGCAATACAAATGAAAATCATAGTTAAAAAACAGACTTTTGAAAATGCAATAATCTCTTTACAGGCATTTCTTGAAAAAAAAGATTTTTCTCACATAACATCCCACATCTATTTTGAAGCAAATGAGAATGCCTTAGTACTAAAAGCAACAGATAATGAAATCGGTTTATCAATAGTTATTGATGATTTTATTTTGGATGAAGCAGGTAATGCAACTTGTAACGGTAAAAAAATTTTAGATATTACTAGAATCTTAAAAGACGGTGAGATTATCATAAATACTCAAGATGACATAATTAATATAAAACAAGGAAGATCCAACTATAAACTTCCGACATTTAATGCAAATGAGTATCCTTCTTTTCCAAAATGTGATGAGCTTCCAAAAATAAATATTGATAGTATGAAGCTTATTAATGCGTTTAAAAAAATAATGCCGGCAATTGACAGCAATAATCCTAAATTCGAGTTAAACGGTGCATTAATTGATATAAAAAATTATGGAATAGGAATAGTAGGAACAGACACAAAAAGATTAGCAGTCGTTAAAATGGAAAATAATCACCAACAGGTAATGTCTATAATTGTTCCAAAAAAAGCTATCCAAGAAATTCAAAAGATTTTTATAAATGATGTAAATATATTTTTTGATAATACAAATTTTATTATCAAATCAAATAATAATTACTTTTTTACAAAAGTTATCAATGGGAAATTTCCGGATTATGAAAGAATTATTCCAAAAGAGCTAAAACATAACATAACTCTTTCAAAAGAGAGTATGATAAGCGCGATAAAACAAGTAAATATCATATCTCCTGAAATAAAAATAAGATTTTCTAGTAATTCTATCTATTTTGAGAGTATAAATTTTGAGAATTTTGAAGCAAAAACAGAGATTGAAGCAAAAATAGATATAGAAAATCAGTTTGAAATGGCTGTAAATAGCAGATATATTATTGATTTTTTATCACAAATTGATACTAGAGATTTTATTGTAAGTTTTAATGAGCCAAATACTCCGTTTCAATTAAAGAGTGAAAATTTTATATCAATAATAATGCCAATACTTTTATAAAAAATAAGGAATAAAATGAGTCAAGAGAATATATTGCCAGAAGAAAAAAAAGACAATTATGGTGCTAGTAATATTAAAGTTCTAAAGGGACTTGAAGCAGTAAGAAAACGCCCTGGTATGTATATAGGCGATACAAATGTAACAGGGCTTCATCACCTTATTTATGAAGTAGTTGATAACTCTATTGATGAGGCTATGGCAGGCTTTTGTGACTTAATAAAAGTAACAATTACAAAAGAAGGAAGAGCAAGAATAGAAGATAATGCAAGAGGTATCCCTACTGATATTCATCCAGTAGAAAAAATTTCAGCTGCTACCGTTGCTCTTACAGTTCTTCATGCCGGCGGCAAATTTGATAAGGATACTTATAAGGTTTCTGGAGGTTTGCACGGTGTCGGTGTATCTGTTGTAAATGCACTTTCAAGCCATCTTCATTTAATTATTTATCGTGATGGAAATATTCATGAACAGAATTTTTCGGAAGGTAAACCATTAGACACTCTCAGTGTAACCGGAACTACTAAAAGAACTGGAACAATTGTAGATTTTCTTCCTGATTCAACAATTTTTGAAACAATAGTTTTTGATAAAGAAATTCTTTTAAAAAGATTTAAAGAGTTAGCATATTTAAATCCAAAAATAAAAATAGAATTCACCGATGAAAGAGACGGGACAAAAGAGAGTCTGCACTTTGAAGGCGGAATAGCTCAATATGTAAATGATATGAATGATAAAGAAGCACTTTCTGATGTTATTTACTTTAGCGATAAAGTTGAAGATATAGAAATGGATCTTGCATTTATGTATAACGATTCATATAATGAAAAATTTGTATCTTTTGTTAACAATATTAAAACATCAGACGGTGGTACACACGAAGCAGGATTTAGAGCAGGACTTACAAGAGCTATTTCAAAATACATCGATGAAAATGCAAATATTAGAGAAAAAACAAAAATTACAGGTGACGATACAAAAGAGGGACTTATTGCCATAGTAAGCGTAAGAGTTCCAGAACCGCAATTTGAAGGTCAAACAAAGGGGAAGCTAGGCTCTTCTTATGTAAAACCGCTTGTTCAAAAACTAACATATGAAAAAATAGTTAAGTATTTTGAAGAAAATCCATCAGTTGCAAGAGCGGTAATGCAAAAAGCCTTACTAGCCGCAAAAGGTAGAGATGCTGCAAGAAGAGCAAGAGAGCTTACAAGAAAACAAGAAAAAATGACCATAGGCACTCTTCCTGGAAAGCTCGCCGATTGTCAGAGTAAAGATCCAAATGAATCTGAATTATATTTAGTAGAGGGAGATTCTGCGGGTGGTTCTGCAAAGCAAGGAAGAGATAGAGTATTTCAAGCTATTCTGCCGCTAAAAGGTAAGATTCTTAATGTTGAAAAAGCAAGAATTGACAAAATTTTAGCCAGTGAAGAGATAAAAAATATGATAACCGCTCTTGGTTGCGGAATCGGTGCCGAGTTTGACGAAGAAAGAATAAGATATAAAAAAATAATAATAATGACAGATGCCGATGTTGATGGAAGTCATATTCAAACTCTTTTACTTACATTCTTTTTTAGATATCTAAAACCAATTATTGATAATGGTTATTTGTATATAGCTCAACCTCCGCTTTATAGATATAAAAAAGGTAAAAATGACATTTATCTAAAAGATAATAAAGCATTAAACGATTATTTAATTGAAACAGGAATAGATTCTACGGAATATGACGGGGTTGGGAAAAGAGATTTAAAAGAACACCTAAAAATAGCGGCTCATTATAGAATGGTTTTAGAAGAGTTACAAAAAAGATATTCGGTAATTGAACTTATAAGAGAGCTTATAGAAAGGGATGAACTTTTGGCTCTTGATTATAAAGATTTAAATATCGAAATAGAGAAGTTTCTTTCAAAAATCGGATATAACATTTTAAATTCATATACAAATGAAGAAAAAATCCATCTTTATATTCAAACGCTAAAAGGTTTAGAAGAGATAGTTATAAATGATGATTTATTTGCAAATCCTCTATTTACCGAAGCGAAATACACATATGAAAAATTAATAGAAAGAACCATTCCTGCTTTTAAAGATACCGATATTCTTAATGTTTTAGAAGAAATTGAATTAAAAGCAAAAAAAGGCGCTTATATTCAAAGATATAAAGGTCTTGGAGAGATGAATCCGGAGCAACTTTGGGAGACAACGATGTCAAAAGAAAATAGAACTCTGATTCAAGTTACCATTGATAATATAGAAGTCGTTAGTGATACATTTACGCTATTTATGGGTGATGAAGTTGAACCAAGAAGAAAATACATAGAAGACCATGCAAAAGATGTTAAACATTTGGATATATAAATGAGTGAATTAAAATACGGTGAAAAAGAAGTTTTAGAGTTTGATGTAGAAAAAGATTTAGAAGTTTGGTCAAATCAACACAAAAAAAGCTATAAAATTTCTATTACTCTTCCAGAATTTACCTGTCTTTGTCCAAGGAGCGGTTATCCTGATTTTGCAAAAATTCATTTAGAATATATTCCAGATGAATTGGTAGTAGAATTAAAAGCTATAAAAATTTATATTAATAGCTTTAGAAATAGACATATATCTCATGAAAATACGGCAAATGAGATATATGATGTTTTATATAATAAACTAAAACCAAAATGGATGAGGGTAATTGCAGATTTTGAACCAAGAGGAAATGTGCATACCGTAATAGAAATTGATAGTCAAAAGGTTAATGATTTTAGCAAAAATTAATAATTAATTTCTTATAATTTCACTTTCAAATATTTGGGTCTTTAGCTCAGTTGGTTAGAGCATCCCGCTCATAACGGGATGGTCGTAGGTTCGAGTCCTACAAGACCCACCACTTTTAAAAATTCTTCAGTTGTAAAATCACTTTTTGAAAATATATGGTATGAACTATCAAATTTAAATTTTAGCTCATTTGCATGAAGCAGTAGTCTGTTGGCGCCGGTTATTTTTATTCGCTCTTTTTCGGTTAATTTTTTTTCGATGTAGTCATTTCTAAACTCTGTTGTATTCCCATAAAGGGGCTCACCGATGATTGGATACCCTATGCTCCAAAGATGAATCCTTATTTGATGAGTTCGCCCTGTAATCGGGATAGCTTTTACAAGCGTTATATTCAGATTTTCAAAATACCTTATCGGCTCTATAATCGTTAGTGATTTTCTGCCGTCTTCCGATAGAGGGTCAAGTCTACTGCTTAAATCTCTAAATTTTAAAATAGATTCATTTATCTCATATCTTTTATCTATTTTTCCTTTTGCGTAGGCGAAATATGATTTTTCTATTTTTTTTGCTTCAAATGCGAGTTTAAAAAACTTTTCGCTCTCTTTATTTTTACTGACCAATACAAGCCCGCTGGTCTCTTTGTCTATACGGTGAGTTATGTTGGCTGTTTTTCCGAAAGTGGATTTTATATCATCAAGTAGCGTATATTCGGAAGAGATTTTTTGAGGATGAACCAAAATCCCGCTAGGTTTATCATAAATAGCAAACTCATTATGGGTAAAAATAGGCAGATTTTTGGCTTTTTCATTCTCAAAAAGAGTGATTAAAATCTCGCCTTCAATCAACTCTCCTTTTTTTGTAACTTGCTGATTGTTTTGAAAAACTCTTGATTTATCAACAAGTCTTTTTGCTTCAAGCTCGCTGCAATTTAGCGTTTGGCAAAGAAACTCTATAATCTTTGTTTTTTTAGTGCAAAAGAATTTTTTTTGAACAAAAGGCATTAAAAATTATTCCCAATCAAGAAGTCTTTGCTCTCCTTGCAATGCCCTTATTTCCGTTACATCCTGCGACATCTCTATAACGCCTTTGTAGTTTTTATCTTTGTCGCGAATCGCAAAATATCGTATGTGTATAAATTTGCCTTTGAAATTTATCCAAAATTCCGCAACATCTTTTGTCCCTTTTTTGAACTCTTCAAGGATTCTTAAAACCGTATCGACGCTTTTTGGCGGATGGCAGAACTTAACCTCTCGCCCGATGATGCCGGCACTTCTTGGAAAAACCCTATCTTCGCCTCTGTTATAAAAAACAACTCTGTCATTTTCATCTACATAAGTAATATCAACAGGAATATATTTAAGTATAAAATTCACCTGCTCCATATTGAGATATCCCTCATCAAAATGTACTTTATCATCGATAGAAAAAGGGAGAGTTTTTGCTTTTTTCAGCTTGCTTGGATGGATATATTCATCAGCAGGATAGCGTGCGGGCGGAGTATCAAACATCCAGCCTATCTCTTCATCACCTTCTCGCATCTCTTTCCAGTCTTGTTCTTCTAACATATTCATGGCATTTGGAAATAGTCTAGCTTCTTCTACTTGCATAATGTGATTGATTGTCCCAAGAGCGGTTATTAAAGAGTTTCTTATTTTTAGCAACTCTTTATTTGGCAAGGCAACTCTAACTTCTTTTAATTTCTCTCTAACCACATCGTGCATAGCCCACATATTTTGACTAGGACTTGTCCAGCCGTATTTTTCCAGATATGGAAAGAGTTGATTTTCCTTTCTTGCATAGTGTTTTTCTATTTTGCAAAGTTCATTAAAAACTTTTTTGAACTCTTCATAGTTATTTTCGATACCCATATTTGAAATTTGCTTCATTAGTTTTGATATCAGGATATTTTCTTCCAGATAAACTCTTACCGGATGACCGTTTGGGTATTTTTGAAGATACGGAGCTTCTTGTTCCTCTTTTGATAAAAATTCGCTCATTAATTAGTGCCTTGTGTTTAAAATTTTTAAAGTATAGTGTGATAAATGAATAAAACGGTTGAGATAAATCAATAAATCTTTTTGTTCTCTTGTGCGCCCCAGATGTTAAACAACTCTTTGCACTCTTTTTGCAGTACTCTCTTTTTTATTTTTAGTTTGCTTTTTCCTAGTTTTTTCATTGTTTTATTGCTAATTTCCAACTCATTAAATCCGGCTTTTTTTGCATCTTCTATCGTAGCGCCGTAAAAAATCTTATCAATTTTCGCCCAGTGAATAGCGCTAAAACACATAGGGCACGGCTCACAAGTGGAGTAGATAACGCAGCCTGATAAATCAACACTGTTTAGTTTTTTGCAAGCCTCCCTTATCGCTGTAACTTCAGCGTGTGCCGTAATATCAGTCGTGCTCCAGACTTGATTGTGTGAAGAGGTTATGATTTCGCCGTCTTTTACGATAACGGCTCCAAAAGGTGTTTGATTGTTTTGTATACCGATTTTTGCAATATCTATGGCATTTTGCATAAATTTTTCGCTATTTTTTAACACTCAAATTTCCTCTATGCAATTTTTGAAAATATATTTATGCTCCTGCGGCAATGCATCAAAAACCATATGAGCTAAGTTTCTTATCTCCCAAAGTGCAGCTTTGCTACTTCTTAAAGATAAAAAATTCTGCAAACTTCTAGCATTAATTGTCCAAGTAAGTTCGGTTTTGTAGCTTTCAGGAAGACAATATTTTGCTATGTCGTTTGAGATTCCTTCTTTTAACACGACTCTTAAATTTTCAAGAGCTTTTATGCTCATGGAGTCTACTAATTCATTGCCTGTGAATACTAAATATTTTCTGCCTCTTTCTTTATCATTCGCATCAAACGGCTCTTCGTCTTTTAACTCTTTCAGCGTATACCTGCTGCTTTTTACGCTAAGGCTTGCTATGCGATGTCTTGCAAACTCTTGTAAAAGAGCGCGGCTAACTCCGGATATGTAAAATGAATATACAAGATGTTCAAGTGTAGAAGCGTGTTTATTTTTATTTCCGACTCTGTCTATTAGGTCTTTGTCTTTTTCGCCGCCGTTATCGCTTTTATCGAAGCTTTGCCAGCAGGTACGAATAGCGTTTGAGCATATTTGAAGCGGGGTGTAGTGATTAAGTTGCACGGTCATAGTAACTCTTTGTAATTTTTTGAAAAATTATAGCGAAGAATCGTATAGAGATTTAAATCTTAAAAGGGTAATATTAAGCAATTATGATTAGGGAGTTTTAAGTGGCTAAGATTACTATAGATCCATTAAGTAGGATAGAGGGACATTTAAAGTTTGAAACAAAAGTAGAGAATGGTGTAGTAACCGAAGCAAAGTGTTCTGCCGACATGTACAGAGGCATAGAAAAGGCTCTTATAGGCTATGATGCAAGGGTTGCTCAGCAGGTCACTCAAAGAGTTTGCGGAGTTTGTCCGTATGCTCATGCAGAAGCTGCATCGCTTGCTCTTGAAAATGCAATGGGTATTAAGCCAAATCGCAATGGTCAGCTTCTAAGGAATCTAATAGTAGGCGCTTATCAGCTTCAAGATCATTTGCTTCATTTTTATGTCTTAAGCGCTCTTGATTTTATTGATATTGCCAGCGTGCTTGATTATAAAGGCGGTGATGAGGGGATTATTTCCCTAAAAAACTGGGTTCAAGATGAATTAAAAAGCAACAAAATTTTTCCTGCTTCTCCTTTTTTGCCAAGATACAAAGCCGCGTATTCAAAAGATAATAAAACCAACTTTACCGCTATAAAAAACTATCTTGAAGCCATAGAGGTTATGGCAGATCTTACAAAAGCGGTAGCGATATTTGGTGCAAAAGCCCCACATAGCGTAACCATAGAAGCCGGCGGTGTGACTACTATCCCAACTGTCGGTAAAATTGCCAAATACCGTTCTATTGTAAAAAGCGCAAGAAAGTTTATAAAAGAGAATTATTTAAATGATGTTGTAGCGGTTGCAAAAGGGTTTCCTGAATATTTCAAAATAGGAGCAGGATACGGTAACTACCTTTCGTATCCGTACTTTCCTGATGAAAATGGAAATAACCATATGTTTGTAGGCGGCGCTACAATCGGCGGAAAATATGAAGAGCTTGATTTAAAAAATATTTTTGAAGACCATCGCTACTCATATTATAAAAGTAAGCCTGATGAAAATGTAAAACCGCTTGATTCAAAGATTTTAACGCCTATTGACTATGAAGAGTTCAAGGAAGAACACAAAAAAGAGGGCGGAAAATATAGCTGGGCAAGAGCTCCTAGATATAAAGGTCAAATAATGGAAGTGGGACCTGTTGCTAGAATAGTTAATACATACAAGAGCGGAAAGAATCCAAAATTAACTGCACTTGTGGATTCCGTAAATAAAAAACTAGGACTCAGCATAAAAGATTATAACTCTGTTTTGGGCAGACATCTTTGCAGAGCTTTAATTTCAAACTTGATGATTGACAAAGTATTAGAAGACATAGAAAAGGTTATGCCTGATGAGCTCGCTTTCGTAGAGCATGAGGTGCCTAAAAATGCAGTCGGGTTCGGGCTGACAGAAGCCACAAGAGGCGCACTCGCACATTGGATACAGACAGATGAAAACGGACTTATAAAAAACTACGATATGATAGTTCCAACGACTTGGAATATCTCTCCAAAAGATGCAAAAGGCACTCCGGGGGCTGTTGAAAAGATGCTTATAGGAACAAAAATAAAAGACCCACAAAATCCAATAGAATTAGCAAGAATTGTCCGCTCAACAGACCCTTGTCTTGCATGTTCTGTTCACTAGGAGTTTAAGATGTCGTTAACAAGAAGAGAAGCTCTAAAAAAAATGTTCAATGTCGTAGTTGCGGTCGGCGCCGCTAATTTTATCTCTTTTGATGATTTATTGGCGCTTGATAGCGGAAAGATGATTAAGCCGAATGTGGTGTGGCTTCATGGCTCTTCATGCTCTGGATGTTCTTGCTCGTTTTTAAATATAGAGGATGTTTCGGTTGTAGATATTCTTACAAAATTTACAAATCTTATTTATCATCCCGATGTTTCTTTGGCAACAGGACATCATGTCGTTGATTTGCTTGATAAAACCGCAAAAGATTTAAAAGGGAATTATCTTTTTGTAGCAGAGGGCTCGATTCCTGTGAAAATGCCTCATGCTTGCTTGATGGCAGATAGACCGATGATGGATTGGATGGAGCAGATGGCAGGAAATGCGACCGCTTGCGTGGCTGCTGGAACTTGTGCTGCTTTTGGCGGAGTAACTACGATGGAGGGCATGGTTACAGGCTCGATGTCGCTTAGTAGCTTTGTAAAATACAAAAATCTAAACAAGCCCGTCATAAATCTTCCAAACTGCCCTATGAAACCTGAGCATTTAGTTTATGTAATTTTCCATTATGCGAAATTTAAAACCATTCCAAAGCTAGATGCAGAGGGCAGACCTATTAGATTTTTCGCTCAAACCGTGCACGAGAGATGCATGTATTACTCTGAATTTCAGGAGAAGAATTTCGCTAAAAAAATCGGTGAAAACGGCTGTATGCTAAAACTCGGCTGCCAAGGACCGGTAACTAAAAATGATTGTATGGTAATAGGTCACAATAATAATACAAACACATGTATAAAAGCCGGTCATCCTTGCATAGGTTGTGCGAGTGAGCATTTTCCAAGGCAGATAATGTTGCACACTTATAACGATAAAAGAGCCATTGTCAAATTCAAAAGTAGCTACTTATAAGGATTAAATATGAAAAATAGAAAATTTACAGAATCGATTCTTTTTAAGTTAGCTTTTCCGTTAGTTTTTAGTGTTTTGGCTGTCTCTATCGCATCCGTTGTGCTTCTTTATTACATCCAAAAGTCAGAACTTGACGGAATGATAAAAGATACCGGTTTTGCTATTTTGGATAATTATGTCGTATCTTCAAAAGACTCTATCGCCAAAGGTCAAAGAAAAACATTTCAAGCTTCAATGGATAACATAGCCTTGCTCGATGGAGTTGAGGGAACCGCACTTTATACATCTTACGGGCTTATGAACTACAAATCAAACGAAGTTACAATCGGAAAGCCGTTTGTCAAAAAAGACGGGGAGTTTTTTAATCCAAATAAAGAGCTTTATGAAAAAACAAACGGAATGTATCTAAGAAGCGATTGGAGCTATACCACGCTTGAGAATTCAAAAGGTTTTCATGAAAATACAAAGATGGATAAAGAGAGGGCTTGCAGTGATTGCCACTACAAGATAGACGAGACTCTAAGCTTTGTAGACAATAAAGCGCATAGTATAAACGAAGCGGATGATACCTCTACATTTTATCAAAAAATATTAGCGGAAAAAGAGTGTATTTCGTGCCATTCAAACTGGAAAGAAGGGGATATATCAGGATATCTTGCAGTAACTGTTTCTAACAAAAAAATGCATAATCAAGTAAAAGAAAATATGTCTAATTTTTCTTTAGTGCTTATATTTATTGCAATTGTTATCATAGTTATTTCAATAATAGTCTCCTTAAAAGTTACAAAAAAACTTGAAATTTTATTGAGCGGCATAAAAAATCTTAATGATAAAAAAGGCTCAAGAATAGATATAAAAGAAAATGACGAGATAAAAGAGATAGCAGATGAGTTTAATCGTTATATAAAAAATATGGAAGACGGAATAGCACAAGATGTCAAACTCATAGAAGATCTCTCTACCGTCGCAGAAAAAACAGCTCACGGAAGCATGAGTGAGAGGGTAAAAGTGGAGGCAAATAATGAATCTCTAAATAGACTAAAAGAGATTGTAAATAAAATGCTAGAAGCTATGGATGGCAATATCCAAAAAATATTGCAAGTTCTAAAAAGCTATGAAAATGACAACTATAAGCCATCGGTTGAGGGTGAAAATATCACAGGAAGAATGAAAGAACTTATAGAGAGTGTTAATAGCTTAGGAAGAGCGCTGGCGGACGCAGGAGCTCAAGAGCTAAAAGACGGGCACAATCTAGAGGAACAGTCAAATAAACTTTCAAGCAATATGGCATCGTTCACATCTTCAGCCGAGGAGCAAGCCATAAAACTAAAAGAGACATCAGAAACGATGGAGTCTATTACGGTTGTTATAAATGATATTGTTCAAAAGACGAATGAAGTCGTAAGTCAATCGGAAGATATAAAAGCCGTTACAAATATCATTAGAGATATAGCCGACCAGACCAATTTGCTTGCACTTAACGCCGCTATAGAAGCAGCAAGAGCAGGCGAGCATGGCAGAGGCTTTGCGGTTGTGGCTGATGAGGTAAGGCATCTTGCGGAAAAAACCCAAAAGAGTTTAAGTCAAATATCAGCAACGGTAAATGTTATGGCTCAGTCTATAAATGAAGTAAGCGGAATAATGCAAGAGCAGTCAGAAGCTGTTGTAAACATAAACGATACGATAGCAGGGCTTGAGGTGGCTACTCAAAAAAATGCCGATAATGCAAAAGAGGTAAACCTAATAGTGAATAAAACAAGCGAGATGGCAAGCAGATTTGTCAAAAATGCCCAATCGAAACAGTTTTGATAAGGCATGAGTTATAAACTCGCTACAAAAAATGAGATAGAGGAGATAAAAAGGCTCCTCATCTTACGGTATGAAGGCGCAACCACAGAGCTTAATTTCGGCTCTTTGTATGAGCTATTAGTAGCCGTGATGCTCTCTGCGCAATGCACTGATAAAAGAGTAAATATCATTACTCCGTCTTTTTTTGAAAAATTCCCAGATATAAAAACCCTAAGCCAAGCCAATATCGATGAGGTAAAATCACTTATAAACAGTTGCAGTTTTTTTAATAACAAAGCCAAAAGTCTTATTTTGATGGCAAAAAAAGTAGAAGATAGTTTTGGCGGTGAGATTCCGCTTGAAGAAAAAAAGCTCATGTCGCTTGCCGGAGTCGGACAAAAAACCGCTCATGTCGTTTTGATTGAATATACAAATGCAAACTATATGGCTGTCGATACGCATGTTTTTAGAGTAAGCCATCGTCTTGGACTTAGCAAGGCAAAAACACCGCAAAAAACAGAAGAAGATTTAGTAAAAAAATTCAAAGATAATCTTCATACGCTTCATCAAGCGATGGTGCTTTTTGGCAGATATGAGTGCAAGGCTATCAAACCAAACTGCAAAGAGTGTTTTTTAGTGCAGTATTGCAAGGCAAAAGAGTTAATAAAGTAGGTACAAAATATTTTAAAAAGGCTACAAATGAAATTTTTTATACAAAAATCAGGGTGCGGATGCTCTAGTGTACCACAAGCAGACTCATGCGGATGTTCTGCGACTTTAGAGGCTACAGATTCGTGTCCAAACTGTAGTAAATACGGCATAGCGGTAAGCGATGTGACAATAAAATCACAGCTCAAAAAAGAGTATCTTGAGACCCTTGCCGATAGAAGCGGTTTTAGTTTTTGTAAAAATCCACAATGCGATACGGTTTACTACAAAGATAAACTTAGTTTTTCTCAATCATGCGTTCGCAACAAAGTTACTGTAAAAAACGATGACCCGCAGACTCCTTTGTGCTACTGCCAAAAACTTTTGAAAAAAGATTTTTTTGAGATGATTGAAGCGGGTGAAGAGAATATACCTGCAAAACTAAGAGAGATTATCGCAAGAGGCAAATCGTTTTGCGAAAAGTCTAACCCAAAAGGGGTTTGTTGCACCGATGATGTTAAAGCATTCGTAGAGTCACATGGTCTGACTTGGGGTGAATGTAGACCGGCTGCTAGAACAAACAAGCTTTTTAGTGTTACGGCTAAACCTTTTTATGCTTATAGATCTAAAATTTAAAAACATTAGAACAACTAGCTAATAAAGGAAAACTATGACACATCCAGCACTTATAAAAATGTTAGAAAAATATGATTTATCAAACTCAAACAGTAATTATGGTGCCTTAATAGAAATGAAACTTTGGTCAAAAGAGTTTTTTATAACAGTAGTTGAGAATATAAAATTTAGGTAGTTTTGTTATGGTACTTCAAAATCTTCACCAAAAACTCCAATACTTAGAATCTCAAAAGGTAC
>JAUPLZ010000026.1 GCA_030836705.1 Campylobacterota bacterium | reverse complement strand
TCCCCAGAGGCTCTTTAAGATCTAAACTGTGTTTCTATTCAAATAAACTCTCTTATTTTTTATATTGCGGTATAATTTTCTCTATGATAACACATGAAAAAAAAGAGTATTTAGACTTACTGTCTAAAAAATCAGATGTAATCAATAAAAAAGCCATTCTTTTATTAGCTGTAAGCGGAGGAGTGGGTGCATATGCCGTCAAGTTTCTTTTTGAATCTGACAGTTATTTATTGGGTTACTTGTTTAGTGCAGTTTTTACTGTAAGTGCCATTGGTGTTTTTGTTAACTATAACAAACTAAACAAAATTGAAAAGAAAATAGAGGAAATAGAAAATGTTTGAACCAGTCATGATTATTCCGCTCAGCATAATAATCGCCGCAGTTATTGGCTATTTAGCAGTAAAGAATCATTGGAAGATAGCGGATTTGTTTTAAAAAAAAAGTGTCAGGCACTCTTTCTCTAGGCACTGTTTGGATATGTCTGTCAACACACAGGCGAAGCTAAAGCATCGCTTCCATATCGCTAAAACTTCGCTTCCAGAAAATAACGCCGCTTTTACTTCTACTCTTTTTTATATTTATATTTTGATATAATTTCAACATGACATTACAAGAACGAAAAGACAGAGCCGATATAATTGCTAAAGAGGCGGATATTGTGTATAAGAAATTATTTGTACTAATGGCTGTGAGCGGTGCTGTTGGTGGTTTTGGTTTATCTATATTTGACAAAGCTTTTGTCATTAGTTTGATACTGCTTTTACCATTTCTTTTTTTATCATTTGGAATCGTATTGGCATATTTAAAATTGAACAAATTAGAGATATTAATTAAGGATTTAAGAAATGAGTAGTATTGGTATTTTAATCTATGCGATTGGTTTTATAGTAGCAGGAATACTAGCGCTTGTAGCATATAAAAAACATTGGAAAATTGCAGACTACTTTTAAAAAGAAAATTTATTCTCGTTCCCACGCTATTGCGTGGGAATGCATATCATTTAAAGTGCGTCAGGCACTCGTTTGAAATTTTTCTTAATTTTTCCTTTCATTAATATGACGCAGATTTCTATTTTTATTTTGCTATAATCTCAACATGACATTACAAGAACGAAAAGACAGAGCCGATATAATTGCTAAAGAAGCTGAAATAGTTTATAAAAAATCATTTTTACTTCTTGCCTCAAGTGGTGGAGTGGGTGGTTATGCTGTAACACAATCAGGAATATTAGCTTATATGTTATTCGGGGTGTTCGGCTTTTTTGTTTTAGGTATTGTTATTAGCTACCTTGAATTAAACAAATTAAAAAAAGAGATAAAGGAATGCAAAAATGGATAATGCAACAATTTTTATTTTTACTATTATTATAGCTGTTGTAGTTGGTTATATGGCTCATAAAAATCATTGGAAAATAGCTGATATTTTTTAATAAAAAAAGGATGTCAAAAAAGGGTTTCAGGCACTCTTTAATGCACTACGGCGAAGCTAAAGCATCGCTTCCAATACAGACACTACTTCATTTATATTTTGGTATAATCTCAACATGACATTACAAGAGCGAAAAGACAAAGCTGATATTTTTGCTAAACTGATTGATTCTCTTTATAAAAAATTGATTATATTATTGGCGATTGATGGAGCATTTGGTACATATGCACTAAAGTATATAGCAGATTTAAATATTGTGGGATATGTATTTGCTGTTATTTTTATATTTGTTTCAATAGCAATTTTTGTGACTTATGTGAAAATGAATGTATGGACAAAAAATCTAGAAAGGATATCTGATGAGTGAAATGGGAATTTTAATAATACCCTTAGGATTCATATTTGCTGCTGTCGTAGGATTTCTGGCTGTTAAAAGACATTGGAAAATTGCTGACTGGATTTAAAAAAGGTTATTACGAGCCTCACGTCATTGCGAGGCTTCAGCCGCGGCAATCTCTCTTTGAGGCTAAACAGTGGGTTTTTTGAGTTGTTCCAAGATATATGTGCTTGAAATTCCATCCGTTCTTTCTATAAAACGTGTTTTTATGCCTGCTTTTTTAAGCGCCAATTCCAAATATTGCCATCTTTTGCTCTTCGACCACTCTTCTCCGACAAGCACGATTTCAAATTGATTCTCTTTAAGCCATTCTACCCAGTGCGCCGTATCGTCTAGAACGGTATAGAAAACAAAAGATTTGTGTACACACTTAAGGGACGCAACGAGTTCCGCCCGTACCGATTCATGAAAAATTGTCGGCTTGTTTTTTCCGGGGGTAGAGAGTGAGTCCGAACGTATGCCAACATGTAGTTCTTGGCAAAATTCGGCACTTTTTTGTAAATAGCGCAAATGCCCAACGTGAAAAACATCAAAAACACCAAAAGCCACCCCTTTGTTATAGCCCTTCATCTAACAAAGATTCTCTGCTCTTTTTTTGAGTGAAGAAAAGATGTCGTTTGTGTCTCCCAACTCTTCGGCTCTTTTGATGATTATTAAGGCTTTTTTGTAATTTCCCAAATTGAGATATCGAAAAAGGTGGAAGTATGTGGCTGATTGAGCCAGTTTTGTGTATGCGACAAGGTTTTGGCTTAAAATGCTAAAATAGTGAGGATCCGGTGTTTTCCACTCCCCGTAAATCTCTTGGAGAAAAAGATCCGTATCATCAGGAACGTACATTGTCACATTGTTAAACGTTTTTGCGGATAGTGTAAAAGGGGTATAGCGCAAGATTCTGCTCATTTGTTGATAAGGTTTTGGCGGCATCCAACTTAACTCAAAATAACCTCTATTTTTGCGAAATTTTAAAATATCGATTGTACATCCGTTGTTTTTATCGATAAAAGAGACGTAAGATGTAAAAGCAGGCACATTGACAGAGAGCTCGTAACGCGGATTTTTTTCAAGAATCTGCTTTACGGCCGCGAGATCTTCATCGGGCATAACTCCAATGTCAAGATCTTTGTCAAAATCTAAAAGTTTTCCTTCTCTGTGTAAACCCAAAAGTGTTCCCGCAACAGGAAAAGCGATAATATTGTTTATTTTAAGCAGATACAAAATATCTATAAGCGACTGCCATGCGCTTGATGTGTTAAATTTTTGCTCCTCTGTTTGTGCGGATGTGAATGACTTGAGATTGATGAAGCGACGGAATTGCTCATTTCTTAAGGCTATGGATTTGTCAAAATTAAAATTATGATGGTGAAAATAGGCTTCATAATCTAAAAAATTAAGCATAATCTCTTCCTTCCATGCACCGCTTTTTTGCGCTTTTTGACTTAGCGCAACACCAGCGTCATGCCATTTAAGCTTAAGTGTGCAATCAAGAAGCAGTTCCCAAACATAATAACTGTTTTGCACGTTTAGTATTTGGTTAAGGGCATTGTATGCTAGTTTGAGCTGTTCCGTTTTAAGGTAGTGCAAGGCCAAGAGCATTTGAGATAAAACATCTTTTGGGTGCTCTTTTTGAAAAAGGTAGATATGATGTGAAGCTTGAAGAGAATCATTTTTTATTAGTAAAAAATTGATTAATAAAGCGTAAGCTACAGGGTTTTTGCTTTTTGTTTGCAAGACGTTTATATTTTTTTCAACAAAAGCAAGATTTTGTCTCATCCACAAAAAAGGAAGACCAACATCTTCTTTTATTTTTTGAGAAAATTGATTTAATAGCGTATCTAAATCTACGGTCACTAAAATCCTTCACTGTTATTTTGGATGGAATAATACACAAAGTCTCTTTAAAAAAAGTTATGAATTTTTATGGTATTGATTTTTCAAATTATTTGTGTTACAATGAGTAGAGTATAATAATTATTGAGTATAAAGGAGTTTGGAGATGGCTGCACGTAGCGTAACGCAAAGTGGTGAAGTTTTTTTAGGGGGTGATTACCTCGAAATCGGTATCGGTGCGGACGGGGGTTTTGGTACGGTTGGTGCGAAGCCGGATGGGTTCTACGGTACAGACGGGCACAGTGGGATAGGTCTGAGCAACGACATTGACGGTTTTGGAGCAGGAAGTGATTTGAGAATTGACTATTTTCTTCCCGGTACGCCTGAAGAGAGATGGTCGGTCGGTTATAACGGTATAACTGCTTCACATGCAACGCTAGAATGGGACACGGGAGCGGCTCTTACGAATACTTCTTTGGTTGACGACTCGAGCGGTGACACTCTTGGTGCGACATTTACGACTACAATCGGCGGTACGCTTTTGCTAGAACAGAAGATCTCTTTTGGAGTTGATGATAAATTTTTTAAAAATGAAGTAACTATTACCAATTTAACGGAAGCAACATTGACCGACGTTCGTTTTATGCGCTCTTTCGACCCTGATAATACGGTTTACTACGGAGGTAACTACACTACCATAAATACAATTAATCATTCGATTGCAGAAGATGATATTGCCGTCGTTTCTGCGCAAAGTCTTTTTGGTGATCCTTACTGTATTGCCAACAATGGAAGTCCCGCAACCATACTTCTCTATTCAAGTGATCCTAGAGCATTCGCTTCCGCATATGGATTTACCAACACCGATCCTTATGTGGCAGAAGCGACAAACCAGCAAAAAGGTTACACTATTACTACAGACGGCGGTATAGGAATGACGCTTGTTGCGGGAAATTTGGCGGCAGGT
>JAUPLZ010000217.1 GCA_030836705.1 Campylobacterota bacterium | reverse complement strand
TTGTCTGATCCGCAATATCGCCGATTATGCTCAAAACACTTTTTATCTCCGCTGCCTGACTTGTAAGATTGTTCATTTTGTGCGATATTTCTTCTTGTTTTGAACTGCCGTTAGTTATTAGCTTCACAACTTCACTAAGATCACCGACAAAACCGTCAAGTACGACTTTGGTATCTTCTAGATCTTTTGTCGTGGTTATAACAACCTCTTCTGTTAAATCAAGCTCCTTGCTAACATCGCCGACTAGTTTATTTATATTCTCTATCGAATTTTGCTGAATGTCTATGTTTGACGATAAATTTTCTGCCGTATTTTTAAGACTCACGCTTGATTCTGCACTTTCTGCCGCTGATTTTTTTGTTTCATCAAGCATATTTCTAAATGACTCGATAAGCGAATTCACGGCATACGATATCTCAGCAAGCTCACCTCCGCTATAGCACTCTATGTTTTTGCTAAGGTCATGCGAGAGAGCGATTTTTTGTATCTGATCTTTTGCGTTAAAAACACCTTTTGAAATACTCTGACTTACAAAAAATATCACCAAAATTATCACAAATGCTGATATTGAAACTGTTGCAATAGATGAAATCATGCTAGAATTCGCACTATCCATACCATTTGAAATAGCCTTTTTTGTGCTGCTTGAGATGTAGTCATCAATCTCTTTAAGAATATCTATCTTTTTTGTCATAACGCCAAACCAATAGGTAGCATCGGTGCTAAACTCATCGGCAAACGCCTTTTCTCTTAAATCAGCAACCTCTTTTACACTTTGGCTTTGCATTTTTTCATGGTAGTAACTCTTGACATCTTCATGCGCTACCGACAAAAACGAATGCATATAGCTGTCTTGCTCCGCAATAAGAGTAACAGCTTTTTTTAAAAGTGCTTTATCCATCTCTTTTTTGCCAAATGCTACCGAAAACACGGCTCTTTCTAATCCGGCTCTCTCTTTTGAATACAAAAAGCTAGAATATGCAATCAAGGCTTTTGCCAAATTTTCATCATCACTTATTTTTCCCGCCAAAGGAACAATATCAAGAAGTTTTGAGTTTAAATCCGTATAGTATTTAAGATTTTCAGCAACCGTCATTTTTAGACTTGAAACTTGCTCTCTTTTTTCTTGCAAGCTTTCAAGTATAGAGTTTATCTCTTCTACTTCTTGTTTTAATTCAGGAGAAAAATTTGAAAAATCAATCACACTTGTAATTTTTTTGAATTCCGCTACAACTTTATCAGTACTCTCTCTTTGAGTTGGGAGATTATTTGCAAAATTCTGCCCATTGCTACCGATATAACCGGCGCTCATACCTCTTTCTTTTTGAGTTTCATGAACAAATTTACTAATTACAACCGATAAATCTACAAGCGTATCAACTTTTTGCAGCATATTTTTTTCACTCATTTTGCTATAAAAAGTCTGAACTATTAACGAAAAACTAATTAAAGCAACTATAATAGTTATACCAAGAAGCTTTGTTTTAATGCTAATTTTCGACATCATACACACCCACCTTTTAATTTAAACACAAGTTTTTTTATTGTATCAGAGTAATTATAAATTACTGGGCTTTTCTTGCCCATCTGTAAAAGTATCTAGCGGGGTGCAATTTTTCATCCATAATGCTATTTTTTGTAATGCTATCGGCTAAAATCTGCGCTGTTTTTAGTGCCGTAACAAACCCTCTGCCGCCATGACCGGTATGAATAAAAAGCCCTTTTATATAATGCAATTTTTCATATGGGATTTTTGTGCCGTGCTTTATCGAACTAAACTCTTGTATGTTTCTTTCTATGTCAAGCACCTTGCCTGCGATTGGAAAATAATCCAAACTACCCGGTCTCATGCCGGCTTTTATGTCCACAATTTGTGGATTTTTTATATCTATTATCTCATTTGCTTTTTCCAAAAGATACTCTTTTGCATTTTTATCTATTTGCCACTCGTGATTATGCTTGTGAGTTGCGCCTATAATAAGCTCGTCATTATTTAAAGTTGTGCTTATAGAAACTTTTTTATGATAGTTAAAATGCGTAGTTGTTTTTGATTTTATTCGTATTCGCTCACCCCAAACACCCCTTGTCATTTCATACGGAAACTTAACCAAAGGCTCAAATGCACCTGTTGCAAGAACTAAATTTTTAGCTTTAAAGCCATCAAAAATCCAAAAATCATCTTCTTTTTTTAGCTCTTTTATCTCATATCCAAAATATCCGTCGCATCCTTTTATAAGCTCTTTTAGAATAAACAAAGGCTGCATAATTCCGGCGTCTTTAAAAAAATATCCGTTTTCTCTCTTTTCATAGTTTACGGCAATATATTTTTCTAACTCGTCAAACTCTTTTTCGTCCTCATTTTCTTCTTTTAGCCTTAAAAGCCCATTTTGAATAAATTTATCTTTGGCTAATTCCTTGTAGATGGATATCGAATATTCGTAAGCGTTATTTATAAAATCTTTTAGCTGATTTGGCTTACCGATAATAGGAGAGATAAAAGCACCCGCTACGCCGCTAGCACCTTTGCAGCTATTTGAATCTGATTTTAGGCTTATACTGCAACCGATACAACTATTATTTTCTTGAGGGGCTTTATCGATGACCGCTACGCTAAGTCCGGCTTTTTTTAGATGATACGCCGCACTTAAGCCGGCTATGCCCGCACCTATTATTGCAACATCATAAATGGGCGATATTTTTTTCATCTTTTATTTCATATTCACTTAGCGTTATCCAATTGCCCTCTAGTTCATTTTTTGAAACTATTTGCATCTTATTAAAAAACTGATCAAATCCGCTTAAATCAGATTCAATAAGCACTTCTAAAGGCACTTTGTTTGATTTTCTAAATAATATATTTTTTTCTTTTATCAAATTTGTAAGCTCTTTGTGTCTTGCTTTTGCAATATCGCCTTTGACTTGATTGGTCATAACCGATGCCGGAGTATTGTCTCTTTTGCTATAAGTAAAGGCATGAATATGCGTAAGCGGCAAAAGAGCGACTCTTTTTAAAGTCTCCTTCCACACCGCATCACTTTCGTTTGGAAATCCCACAATAAAATCAGTTCCAAGAGCATAGCCGTGTGAAGCTATTTTTTCAAATAGTTTTAAATCATCTTTGAACTTATTCCTTCTTTTCATGCTTTCTAAAATATCGTCATGCGCATGCTGCAAAGCAATGTGAAGATGTTTTGCCATCCATTTTTCATTCAAAATCTCAAAAAACTCATCATCAATCTGAACAGGTTCTAAACTCCCTACCCTTATTCGTTTTACATTTTTTATTAATGATATTTTTTTTAGAAGCTTTGCAATAGAGCTGCCTTTATCCTTGCCGTAACTTCCTACATTTGTTCCAGTTAGTATAAATTCGCTAAATCCGTTATATGCAAGAATTTCTATCTGTTTTAAAATAGTCTCTTCATCAATACTTCTTGCATTGCCCCTAACGCTTGGGATTATGCAGTAGCTGCACTCAAAATCACAACCCTCTTGTATTTTTATAAACGCTCTGCTTTTTCCGATAAATTCGGTTACTATTGTATTATCGATATGACTTAGGTCTCCAACTGTAAAAAATCTATCATTGCTAGCCAATAGCTCTTCAATTTTCTCTTTTTCCGAATGGCCAAAAACTCCGGTTAGCTCTTTTTCTTCAAAAAGTGCCTCGCCTTGCGTGGTTACTCCGCATCCCGTAAAATAGATTTTCGCATTTGGATTTTTTCGTTTTATTTGATTTATGTAGTTTCTCACTCCGCTATCCGCACTATTTGTAACGGTGCATGAGTTTATAACTATCACGCTTGCTTTTGTTTCATCATCGCAAATGGCAAAGTTTTTTAGGCTATTTATCATCACTTGAGTATCAAACAAATTAGTTCGACACCCAAATGTCTTGAAGTATACAAGAGGTTTAATCACGGTCCATTCTATCTTTTGCTTCTATTCCAAGCAGAGAAAGAGCAGTGCGAATAGAGAGCCCGACAATGGCAAATATTTTCAAAAGCTGCTCTTGATTTTCGCTTCCTATGACTTTATTTTCGGTATAAAAACGGTGAAATCTAGCAGATAATTTATAAAGATAATCGGTTAAAAGCTGAAGATTTCTACTGTGAAATGCATCGTCTAGTATCTCAGGAAGCACTAGCGCTTCAAATAAAATCTCTTTTGCGTCGTCTTTTAGGTTTTCAAGCTTTACTCCATAAACACTTTTTTCGTCAATTTCAAGCTTTTTAAATACGGACTTTATTCTAGCATGTGCATAATTGACATAAAAAACAGGGTTTGAGCTATCCTCTTTTCTTAGCGTATCCACATCAAACTCCAGATGAGTATCGCTCTTTTTGGTCATAAAAATAAATCTTAAAGCGTCAATTCCTATATCCTCAACCACATCAGACATAAGTATAAAATTACCGGCTCTCTTGCTCATTTTGTACGGCTCACCGTTTTTAAGAAGAGCTACCATTTGAGAGAGAATAATCTCTAGTTTTTTACTATCATATCCCAAGAATTCAACAGCTGCTTTTACCCTATCAATATATCCATGATGATCAGCGCCCCAAATGTTGATATAGTGATCATATCCTCTTTTAAACTTATCGTCATGATAAACAATATCGCCTGCTAAATATGTAGGGATTCCGTTGTCTCGCACCACAACCCTATCATGCCCATCGCCAAATTGTGAAGATTTTAGATAAACCTTGTCATCTTGCGTATAAAGCCCGCCTTTTTTTTCAAGATCAGCCCTTACGCTCTCCCATTTGGCAAAAACCTCTTTTTCGCTTACAAAACTATCAAACTCTATCTTTGCGGCTCTTAAGTTGTCTTTTATGATTTCGAGCATTTGATCTTTACCCCAAACGGCAAGTTCATCTATTCTGCTTTCATCTTTAAAAATTTCTTTGCCAAAATGCTCGGCTGCTTTAACGGCTACTTCAGCGATATATTCACCCTTGTAAGACCCTTCAGGAAATTCAACGGCTTCTTTTAAAACTTCTCTTTTTCCGGCATAAAAAAGAGAATCGCCAAGAAGCTTTACTTGATTGCCGGCATCATTTACATAATATTCGGTTTTTATATCATATCCTAGGTGTCTGCCTACTCTAACAAGCACATCACCATAAACAGCGCCTCTTGCATGTCCTATATGAAGAGGTCCTGTCGGATTTGCACTCACATATTCAACTAAGTATTTACCGTTTTGGGATTCTTTTGCATAATTCGCTCCGCTTACAAGCGCATCAGTAGCAAAACTATCCAAAAAACTATCACTTAACTTAAAATTAATATATCCAGATATTGCACTAACGCTATCAAACAAACCCCCATGCTCTAACTCAAGAGATAAATCATGAGCTATTTGATGAGGGGATTTTTTTAAAGTTTTTGCTAGCGAAAATGATATCGGCGTACAATAATGACCAAAAGAGATATCTTTTGGCTTTGTAATCTCCACGCCTGCAATATCGGTAAGCTTTGATATTACATGCGAAGCAATCTTTTTTTTCAAATACTATCCTTGCGATTATGCTTTTGTTTTTTCTTCTATTTTAGAATCAACTTTTGACTCTGTTTTATTTATTTGACCAGTTGTATCGTTTGTAGCAACTTTTGTCTCTTCATCATCATCTTTCATTGATTTTTTGAAGTTTTTTATACCAGTTCCTATCCCTTTTGCTAAATCAGGAATCTTCTTAGCTCCAAAAAGCAACACTACAATCAATAAAATAACCAATAACTCCGGCATACTAGGCATACCCATACTATCTCCTTTTTTTTATGTATTTCTCCACTTAATAAAAAACTCATCGAGTGAAAATCTTGTTTGAATATATCTTGAAGATTTTGCAATCGCTGTTAATTTTTCCAATGACTTATCAAACTCTTTGTTGATTATCAAATAATCGTACTCAGGTATATTCTTCATCTCTCCAAGAGCATTTATCATTCTTTTTTCTATTACTTCCATAGAGTCGGT
>JAUPLZ010000216.1 GCA_030836705.1 Campylobacterota bacterium | reverse complement strand
CACAGCCAGAACCGGCACTACCGACCTTGATCCTGAACGCGTGAATGCTTATGAAGCGGCATATATACACAAATTCTCATCAGACAGCCATCTTCAAAGCAACCTTTTCTATCTTGAGAATAAAGACCAGATATACTCGTCATCCCCGCCAGAATTCAAGAACGAGATGGACACGACCATATACGGTCTTGAGCTGGAGTACAAAGGTCAGTTAAGCTCTTCTGACCAGCTATACCTGAACTATGCACTGGTTGACGGGAAAGACAAAGACCACAACTATCTGCCAAATGTAGCCAAGCATCTTGTGAAAGGGTACTATATCTACAATTTCAGCGACTACCTCTCACTTAGCGGGGTCGCCAGATATGTAGGCGAAAAACAGCGTATAGGCGAATATGTTAATTTATGGACAGGAACGACCGAGAAAGATACGCGCGACGAAGTAAAGTCTTATGTCGATGCAGACATGGCTGTCTCTTATTACGACCGTAAAAACGATTACCATATTACACTAAGTGCAAAGAACATTCTGGCTTCGGATATACGATACCCGTCTCCGCCGCCGCCGGATACATATATAGACGACTATAGGCAAGAAGGCACCAACTTCCTGCTTACAATCTCAAAAGAGTATTAAGATGAAAAAGTTTCTTCTTATTATTCCATTCTTATTTGTAACAACTCTGTTTGGCTACAGCTACAACGACCTGCTGATAAAGGCGCAGAGCAGCATCTTTCCGAAAATCCTGCTTCTTGACAAAAAGCTGGACGAAAAGCTTGTCGACGGCAAGATTGTATACGCCATTGCCTACGATGATAACGACTACCATACCGCAATGCAGGTGCGCAAACTGGTCGAGAATAAATATAAAAACAGATTGGGAGAGTATGAGCTGGTGATAAAGGTGATAAGATTCTCCGATCTCTCCGACAAAACAAAAGTCACCGCCGTCTACGCACTAAATTCAAGCGATGGCATAGACAGAGTGAGCAGCTTGGCAAAAGAGTCTGGCTTTATGACATTTGCGTACGACATAGAGAACCTTAAGCATGGGCTTCTTCTCTCTTTGATGGTGGAAAAATCGACGGTCATTTACCTGAGTAAGCCAAATCTGCAAAACCATAAAGTCGATTTTGTCGATTCGCTGTATCAGCTCGTAAGATTCGCGGCGAACTGATGAAGATAGCCAAAACACTCTCTAGGAAAATAGTATTTTCGTTCACTATCATCTCCTTGTGTGTTTTGGCAATCATTTTTGCTACGCTAGAGCGCGTAAACAAAGAGGCTTTTTTCGAGGTAGAGCTTGAAAAAGCAAATATTATTGCCAACACGGTAGAGCCGCTCTTGGCACTTGATATATATCTTGAATTAAACGAAAAGATAGAGCAATTAGGACGCCAGCTGATTGAAAATCCAAACATTTTGCTAGTTCGCATATACAAAGGAGATAGGCTTGACTTTGAGTTACAATCCAAAGAATATTCTACAAGTGACAGCTCTTATTTTATTGTAAAAAAAGACATATTACAGCCAAATTCAAATATAAAAATAGGAAAGTTGGAGCTTGTTTATTCTAGCAAGCGATACAAAGAGCTTATGCAAAAATACACTGAGTTAATAGCTTATTTGCTTTTTGGTCTTGGTTTTATATTTTTACTCCTTGGTCTTTATATTACAAAGCTTCTTTCGCCGCTTAAAAAGATTGCCAAAACTCTTAGCTTATATAAGCCAGACAAAGAGATGAAATTTCCTTATGGAAAGGAAAATAATGAGATAGGGCTTATCTCAAGCGCTTTAAACCAAATGCATGCGCAAGTATATAAATACACCATGGAGCAAAAAGAAAAAAACCTCAAACTTGCAGAAAAAGTAGACGAAAAAGAGCAGATTATTTACGAAGAGAAACAACGATTTAAAGAGGTTTTCAACAATTCAGTTTTCGGTATTTGGGTGGTTGATAAAAATAGAAAAACCGTAGATGCCAATAACAAGCTTCTAAATATGCTTAAGTATGAGCACAACGAAATTTTAGGATTAAAACTTAACGATTTTGTAGTCCAAGCTGATCAAAGCTTTCTTGAAGACAAATCTGTTCTTTCTGATACAAAACCTGACAAACAGCAGTATGAAGTAACGCTTATAGATAGAAATAACAAGCTGCAACCAGCCTATTTTTATACCACGGCTATTAGAAACCGCAATAATGAAATCGTTGGCGCATTTGCTTTTGTCGAAGACCTTCGCGAAAAAAGAATGCTTCAAGCTGAGCTTGAGAAAAAGACTAGATCTCTTGAGATTTTAAATGCAAAATTAGAAGAGGAAGTTGTAAGAGAGGTTGAAAAAAGACAAAAAAGCGAACAAATTATGCATCAGCAATCTCGCCTAGCCGCAATGGGTGAGCTGATTGTAGCAATTGCTCACAACTGGCGAAATCCGTTAAATGCCATCGGGCTTTATATACAAGATATTGAAGATGCTTTTAATTATGGCGAACTGGATGAAAAATATCTACACAATGCAATCGAAAAATCCTTAACGCAGCTTGATTATATGTCGCATACCATAGATGATTTTAGAAGTTTTTTTAGACCGATGGGAGAGCAGAAATTTTTTAATATAGAACCGATTGTGGATATAGCAATAAGTGAGCTAAACACTCAACTAGAGCAATCAAATATAGTTATCAAAAAAACTGCCAACTGTTTTGATTTTAAAATAAACGGCTATCCGCAAGAGCTTGAAAAAGTTATTCAAGATATAGTCAAAAATGCGAAAGATGCAATAGAAAGCAAAGAAGGAAGCAATTCAAACGGGGAAATACTGATAGAATTTAATACTTTTGAGAATACCAAATATATAAGCATAAGCGATAACGGCGGAGGAATTCCTCTGGATATCGTAGATAAAATATTCGACCCTTACTTCACAACAAAAGAACAAGGCAAAGGAACAGGGCTTGGTCTTTATATGGCAAAGATTATTATCGAAAACAGCATGAATGGCAAAATAACCGCTCAAAATGGCGAAAATGGGGCAGTTTTCAAAATAGAGTTTTAACAAAAGCGGCAAAATATTCTTTTTTGCATTTTCTGCTAAAATGGTAGAAAAATAAATGAATTTAAGCTAAATGATAAAAAGATACCAAACCAAAAAAATTTTTGTAGGAAATGTGGCTGTCGGCGGTGATGCGCCGATAAGTGTACAATCCATGACATTTTCAAAAACTCATGATATAAAAGCCACCGTTGAGCAGATAAACAGGCTTTATTTTGCAGGATGCGATATCGTAAGAGTAAGCTGTCCTGATATAGAATAAGCTATCGCCTTAAAAGAGATAAAAAAACAAATTTCACTCCCTCTTGTAGCGGACATTCATTTTAATCACAAAATAGCAATAGAAGCCGCAAAAAGCGCTGATTGCATTAGAATAAATCCGGGAAATATAGGGGATTTGCAAAAAACAAAAGAGGTTATAAAAGCCTGCAAAGAGAGAAATATACCAATAAGAATTGGCGTAAACGCAGGAAGCCTTGAGAAAAAAATAGAGTCAAGATACGGCGCAACAAGCAGAGCTATGATAGAGTCGGCGCTTTATCACATAAAGCTTTTGGAGGATAATGATTTTACAAATATAAAAGTCTCAATGAAAGCAAGCGATGTGAATAGAACGGTTGAAGCATATCGCGGTTTAAGACCAAAAGTAGAATATCCTTTTCACCTAGGAGTTACAGAGGCAGGAACAGCATTTCATGCTACGATAAAATCAGCCATAGGACTTGGCGCTCTTATTTTGGACGGAATCGGCGATACAATGCGAGTCTCAATAACCGGCGAATTAGAAGAAGAGATAAGAGTGGCAAAAGCCATTTTAAAAGATTCAGGCGCTGCAAAAGACGGCGTAAATATCATCTCGTGTCCTACCTGCGCAAGACTTGAAGCTGATTTGGTTACCGCGGTAGCAGAAATAGAAAAAAGAACAAAACACATCAAAAAATCGCTTAATATCTCAGTAATGGGATGCGTAGTAAATGCCATAGGCGAAGCAAAACACGCCGATGTCGCCATTGCGTACGGCAAGGGTTCTGGGCTTGTTATGAAAAAAGGTGAAGTAGTTGCAAGGCTTGATGAAAAAGAGCTTGTTGAGTATTTTTTAAACGAAGTGGAAAAATTAGCAAACGAGGAATAGTTTTTTGGAAAACCTGCACAATATAAATATAGAAAAATCCATATTAAGCTCAATACTTTTTGAGCCTTCAAATTTTGAAGATATTTTTGGCGAAATCGGCGCGGATGCCTTTTATCTTCCGGCTCATCAAAATATTTTTAAAGCCATGGAAGAGCTAAGCAATAGTGATATGCCGATTGACGAGGAGTTTATAAAAAAGAGACTTCATGCAAAAAATAAGTTTGATGAATCTGCGCTACTGGATGTTTTGTCTGCAAATCCGCTTTCAAACACAATGGCATACACTAAGGAGCTAAAAGAACTTTTCTTAAAAAGAGAGCTTGTAAAGTTAACAACCGAGATAAAAAAAGTAGTCACGCAAGAAGATATGACAAGCGATGATGCAATAGACACGATACAGCAAAAACTCTACAAAATCACAAGCGAAACTTCAAGCAAAGATTTTAAAGATGCCCAAACCGTAATAAAAGAAACCCTTGAGCATATAAACAAAAACAAAGAACGAGGAAACTCTCTGGTAATCGGGGTTGATACCGGTTTTTACGGTCTAAATAAGCAAACAAGCGGATTTGGCAAAGGCGATATGATAATAGTAGCCGCCCGTCCTGCAATGGGCAAAACGGCATTTGTTTTAAATATAGCCAATAATATTCTAAAGAGCAATAACGGCGTAGCAATATTCTCTCTTGAGATGCCGGCAGAACAGCTTATGATGAGGATGTTATCAGCCCACACAACAATTCCTCTTCAAGAGATAAAAGTCGGAAATTTGACCGATGATGCATGGAGTACCCTAAGTGCCGGAATGGATTTTTTTAGCTCTTCCAAACTCTTTATAGATGATGACGGTATGCTAAATATTCATAAATTAAGAAGCAAATTAAGAGAGCTAAAAAGCAAGCATCCGGAAGTAAGCCTTGCTATAATCGACTATATTCAGCTAATGAGCGGAACAAACGCAACAATCGGCAGACAACTTGAAGTAAGCGAAATTTCAAGAGGAATAAAAATGCTAGCTCGTGAACTTGAGATGCCGATAATTGCTCTTTCACAGCTAAATAGAGGCTTAGAAAGCAGAAGCGACAAACGACCGATGCTAAGCGATATCAGAGAGTCTGGCGCGATAGAACAAGATGCTGATATTATCATGTTTATCTACAGAGACGCCGTCTACAAAGAAAAAGAAGAAAAAGAGAGAGAAAAAAAGGCGCAAGAAGAAGCCAAAGCATATAAATCTACCTATACGCATCAAGATCAAGAAGAGGCGGAAATTATAATAGGCAAACACAGAAACGGACCTATTGGAACAGTAAAAATGCTTTTTCAAAAAAAATATACAAGATTTGTTGATATCTCAAACGAAGCAGAAAAAACTTATTATAAAGAGACAAAAATTCCAGTAGAGATAGAAACACAAAAAATCGATATGCCCATAATCTAAAATCGGAGAAAACACAATGACAAATATAATACTCTGTGGCGGTAGCGGTACTAGACTTTGGCCAATAAGCAGAACACTTATGCCAAAGCAGTTTGTTAAACTTTTTAATAATAAGTCTTTATTTCAGCTCACTGTCGAGCGAAACTCTAAAGTATGCAACAGTCAATTTATAGTTTCAAACGCGGAGCAATATTTTTTGGCACAAGATCAGCTAGAAGAGCTAAATAAATCTAACAACAAATATCTTTTAGAGCCGGTTGGCAGAAATACGGCACCTGCTATTGCGCTTGCTTGTTTTGCACTTCCGGAAAAAGAAATGGTTCTAGTAACTCCATCTGATCATTTAATAAAAAACGAAGAGGAGTATCAAAAAGTTATCGAAAGAGCAAAAGAACTAGCGAATGAAGATAATCTAGTGACTTTTGGAATAAAGCCGACATTTGCCGAGACTGGATTTGGATATATAGAAAGTAGCGGCGAGAGCGTAAAAGCTTTTCATGAAAAACCTGACTTTGAAACAGCGACTAAATATCTAAAAGCCGGAAATTACTATTGGAACAGCGGCATGTTTATGTTTAAAGCCGGAGTGTTTTTAGAAGAGCTTAAAAAATATTCTCTTGAAATCTATGAAGCTTCAAAAATAGCTTTTGACAACAGACAGCTAATTTCAAATAACCAATTACGAATCACTCACGAATTTATGAGCGCTATACCAGAAGATAGTATTGACTATGCCGTTATGGAAAAATCTTCAAAGGTTAAAGTAGT
>JAUPLZ010000215.1 GCA_030836705.1 Campylobacterota bacterium | reverse complement strand
TAGCCATCTCACCCTCTTGCATCTCTTCTAATGGTTTTAATTTGGCTTTTGTGTACTGCTCAAGACTGCCGTGCCAATAGATATGATCAGGCGTAATCGGAAGCAAAAGATAGATATTCGGTTTGGCTTTTTTAGTGTAATGGAGCGTAAAAGAACTGGTCTCTAAAATCCAAATTTTGGCATTTTCGTCCATCTCGGCAAGAGGCGTTCCTATATTTCCGCCGCATGCTGAACTTTTTGGCTCTAGTAGCTTTTGAAGCATTTGAGTTGTTGTAGTTTTGCCGTTAGTTCCGCTTATCCAAATAGAAAAAGGCATAATATCCGCAAATAAATCATATTCGCTTATTAGGTTTTTGGCTTTTTTCAAAATCTCGTGATGCGGCGGAATTCCAGGGCTTGGAATCTCTAGCGTTGATTCTGATGGCTTAAAATCACTCATTGGATTTAGCGAGTTTGTACCAAATGTCTCTTTTTGGCTAAATTTATCGTCATAGATATCGCAATTTCCAAATCTTTTAGCGATAGCCGCTGTCGTTTTGCCATATCCAAAACAGGTAATTCTATCCGGTAAAGGTAATTTTTCCATGGTTTTATCTTATTTTTATTGTCAAAAGAGCTAAAATATTGGACAAAAGAGCCACTATCCAAAAACGAACTATTATTTTATTTTCAGCCCACTCTTTTAACTCGAAGTGATGGTGAAGCGGCGCCATAAGAAAGACTCTTTTTTTCCAAATCTTAAAACTGGTAACTTGCACTATAACCGATAATGCCTCTATTACAAAAATAAATCCGATTAGGATAAGCAAAATCTCGCTTTTTGCCAAAATAGCCATATATCCTATGAGAGCACCCGCAGGAAGACTACCGCTATCGCCCATAAAAATCTGAGCCGGATGAGCATTAAACCACAAAAATCCAATCAAACCGCCCATAAGAGCAGTAGCAACCACGACAACCTCTCCTACTCCTATAATCTTTGGCATAAGAAGAGACGAGCTTAAAACAGCATGTCCGGTTATGTACATCAAAAGAGCAAGCGTAAGAAGCGAAAAGACGCTAGGCACAGTAGCAAGCCCATCAAGACCGTCGGTTAAGTTTACGGCATTGCTAGCGCCGGTTATAATAATACTCCAAAAAATTATAGAAAAAATACCCATATCAAACAGTGGTTTTTTAATAAACGGAATATAAATATCAGTTAGAATATTGGTATTAAAATACAAAAAAGCCCCAACAGCTATAGAAATAGAAAATTGAAGCCACAATTTCGCTCTGCCGCTAAGTCCTGCTTGATTTTTTTTGGCAAAAATCTTTCTGTAGTCATCCAAAATCCCGATAAACATAAAAAGCAGTGCTAGAAAAAGGGCTATAAGAATAAAACTGTTTTTTAAATCGGCAGTAAGCAGCACCGAAAAAATAGAAGCACCAAGAAATACGACTCCGCCCATTGTCGGAGTATTTATTTTTTCCTTATGACCGTCCGGCGCAAAAAAATAAATAGGCTGCGTCGCATGTTTTTTTCTAGCCCATAAGATAAATTTAGGCATAAGATAAATAGTAACCACAAAAGAGATAATAAAGGCTATAAAAGCTCTAACCGAAATATAAAAAAACAGATTTGTACCAAAATTTTCATACAAAAAATAGAGCATTTATTCCTCTTGCATTTTTTTGCGGAATTGTATTATAAATACCGTTTATAAGAGATAAAGCTGCTAGTTGGGATTTTGCGAAGGCTCGCCTAAATGATAACCTTGAGAGTAGTCAATACCTAATTCTTTTACTTTTTTATAGACCTCTTCATCTTTTACAAATTCAGCTATTGTCTTTATGTTCATTTTTTTTGCAAAATCAACTATTGTTTCTACAACCAATTTAGAATTTTTGTTTGTAATTATATTTTTTATCATCGAGCCATCAATTTTTATATAATCTGCTTCTAATTGCATAAGATATTCAAAGTTTGAATATCCGGTGCCAAAATCATCTATTGCCACTTTGCATCCGCAGCTCTTAGCGTTTTTTATAAACTGCTTAACCTCATCAAAATTCTCAATACCCTCATTCTCCACTATCTCAAAAACCAAGCGACCTTCTATATTGTAATCTTTTATCATTTTGTTCAAATATTTTATAAGATTTTTATCTAAAATATCTTGGATATTTAAATTTATAGAAAATTCACAATCTTTATCCTTAAACTCTTCAAACGATTTTTCTATAACTTTTTCCGTGATTTTTGTATACAGTTTTGCTCTTTTTGCTATATCTAGGAAAAAGTATGGCGAAATAACCTTGCCATCTTCATCAATCATTCTAACAAGACATTCGTATTTTTCCATTCGTCCGTCTTTGTTGTTGATTATAGGCTGATAAAATACGGTAATTCTATCGTTATTGATTGCATTTTTTAGCTTGATTGTCCACTCTATATTTTTTTTATACTCTTTATCAAGCTCTAGGGTTTTATCATAAACGATAATGTTTTTTCTACTCTTTTTTGCATATTTTAATGCCATATCAACAGTAGTCAGGAGACTGCTTTTGTCTTCAAACGATATGCTAGCGGTAAGCTGCATAGTTATTTTATGTATAGAAATTTCAACATCTGATGAACCTATGCTCAAAGTAGCTTCTTCTACTTTTTTATAAAAATTGGCTTTATCGTCTTTTTGGTACAAAATAGCATACTCATCGCCTTGAATGTGATAAATATTATAGTCGTTTGAATTAAATCGCTCAAAAATTAAATTTCCAAGCTCAATAATTACAAAATCACCTATTTTGTGACCATAAAAATCATTTATTTCTCTAAAGTTATCTATATTTATAAGAGCCAATGACGGCGATAAAGAACTTTGAATATCATTTACAAGCCTAAATCTATTTCCAAGACCAGTAAGAGTGTCGGTGCTTATGAGTGTCTCTAACTCCTTTCTTTGATCTATCAACTCCGTTACATCATGTCTTGCCGCAATATACTCTATAATTTCATTTTTGGAATCCAAAATAGGCATAATCATCACATCGACCCAGTAATAATCACCGTTTTTTTTGCGATTTTTTATGGTTTTTTTCCATGTTTTTTTCGCCCGTATAGTCTCCCAAAGCTCTTTAAAAACCTCTTTTGGCATATCCGGATGTCTTATTATGTTGTGCGGTCTGCCTATAAGTTCTTGTCTTGCATATCCTGTTGAATCGCAAAATTTTTGATTTACATATGTTATATTGCCGTCTAAATCACTTTTTGAGACGATATCAATCTCATTAAGAGCTTTTTTGTATTGCTCCAGTTCTTTGGCGGATTGCTCTATTTTATCTATCATCTTGTCT
>JAUPLZ010000214.1 GCA_030836705.1 Campylobacterota bacterium | reverse complement strand
TCAAAAGTATCAGCAAGCTCAATCCGTTATGTCAAAACATACACAGATGAGTATCTGCAAGCATGGGAACTTGTAAATGATTATGAACAAGATAAGACAAATGCCCTAAATACACATTTGGCAACAATAGGTGACTTTAGAGATGCTAATGCAACATTTGCTTCATATCTTAATACTCATTCAGGTGCTGATATGAACATTTCATCTGCAAACTTTAAAGCTGCTTATCAAACATACTATACGGCATTAAAAGCTATGTATGATGACGCTAACACTACATACGGAAGCGATGAGATAACAGCACAAGCTATTGGATACTTTAAATTAGACAATGGCATAGCAGCAGCCGGAATTGCCGATGATGATATAAATGTTTCAAGCACTGGTGCACTTTCTGTCAATCCTGCCATAGCCGGTACCGTAACAGCAGCAAATATATTAGCTGATTATTCTGCTTCAATCTCTGCGGACTTTGGACTTTTAACTTACGATGAAACAGATACTGGTCTATTACATGCGGCAGCTATAGAGCAAATGAACGGAGTGGACACAAAAGAGACTTATCATGCAATTTCTAGCGTAGCCGTAGATAGTGCAGATAATAGCAAAGTAACTATTACTCTAAGCGCTGCACTTCCTAGCTCAAATGTAGTTACCATAGGTTTAGTTGTTCCTCATTTTACAGATACTGCTAGTAATCTTCTTACAAGCACAAGAACTAACAGCGTTGATCTTGTCAATGATGACGACATAACATATGTATTGCAAATAGCAGCCGGAACTATATAATTTTTTAGAGAGGTTTTTAAACCTCTCTACCAAAAGGATTTAAGATGCGTTTATTTTTGATTTTTTTATTTACAACTTTAATGGCATTTGCAAATGTTGGTCTTGTAGTCATGGTAGACGGTGATGTGATTATCGACAGAAAAGATGTTCAACTAAACGCCAGAAAAGGTATGAAGCTCGAAAAAGCAGACATTATAACGACAATAGGAAAATCAAAAATACAACTAGAATTTTCAGACAAAACAGTAGTAAATCTTGGCAAAGATAGCACATTTAACATAGAAGATTATTTTATAAATGAGCAAAAAAACAATATAAAAGCTAACTTTTCTATCACAAAAGGTACTTTCAAGGTAGCAACAGGACTCATCAGTAAGGTTTCACCAAATAATTTTCAACTCAAATCAAGAACAACGACCATAGGCATAAGAGGTACTGAGATAGTAGGAAAAATAACCGACACAAGCGACATGATAGCTTGCACTGCCGGTCTTATTGCTGTTGGCTCAATCGGCGTGGATATAGAACCTGTTCTAGTAAGCGCTGGGATGATGACGGAAGTTAGCATGGGTCAAGTTCCACAAAAACCAAAAGAGTTTTCTGCCTCTGATTTGCAATCAATAGTAAGCGATGTAGGCGAGATAAAAATAAAAGAAAACGGTGATGAACAAAAGCCAGAATCCAAAGATGAAACATCAGGCGAAGAAGAACAAACAACAGAAAAAACCGAAGAGACAACAGAAGAGACACTAGCAGAAGCAGTAACAGAAATTGTTGAAACAGTCCAAGAAAGCGAACCGGAACTTGCGCAAGTCATTGAAGAAAATCTTGATGATATTGTCACTCAAACACTTCAAGAAGCTACAGAAACTTTATCACAAGCCGCTACTACAAAAACCCGCACCGGCGGAACAAGAGGTTTCACTTCTGCATATATTGGCTCACAACTTGGAACAGGAAATTTTATATTTGGCAGCAATGAAACTCCTGATGATTTTTGGATAGGAGCCGGAGAAACTCCAGATAGCATAGAAGCTTATGTAAAAATCAAAAGTAGTTGCGGTGGAATTGAATACATACTTGAAGCATCCGGAAGTGAATATACTTATACCTATGATGGATGGTATGATTCATATACAGACTCTTATTATGATGGGTATACAATATCTTATCTTTATGCAGTAGGCGATAACGGATGGATAATGTCCAATAGCCATGATGAAGCAAGAAATAGTTATGACTATATGAGCTGGGGAGAATGGGGCTCGTTTAGCGAAGAGTATGAAACTGAAGAATATGGCTGGTGGAACGGCTGGTGGGGTCATTGGATAGCTGGAGATATGACTCCTGAATATGCAATACCGACAACCGGTAGTGCCACATATTATGGGGATGTAAGAGGAGAAGTTTATCGCACAGACAGTCATTTGGGTGATTATAGTTATCTTAATGGAAGTGCTTATTTAAATGCCAATTTTAGTTCAAAAACATTAAATGGCTCCTTGTATATAGATATGTATGGCGAGTCATGGAGAAATGCCTCCCTTAATGGCTCTTGGAGTGCAGGAAATCCAGTAATTACGGGCTCACTTAGCACATCACAGGGAGATAGCGGAAATTTTCAGGCTGGCTTTTTTGGACCAAATGCGCAAGAATTGGGCGGTAGCTGGAATTTGAGAACCAATGATGGAAATGCGGTAGGTATTTTTGCCACTAAACAAAGCGAAGACTAACAATTTTATAAGCGTGGGCTAAACAAAATGAAAAAGATACTATGTTTTTTAATAATTTCGGTTGCACTTTTTGGAAATGCAGATAGCGTCAATGAAGAAGCAGCAAAATTACTAAATGAAGGTAAAAACAGCGAAGCTATGGAGATTTTAGAAAAACTCTATGAAAAAGGCAAATATAACGAACAAACTCTTTTTCTTCTTGGCGTAAGCGCTAGCAAAAGCGGTGATAACACTCTTGCTATTTCGTATTTTCAAGAACTCCTAGCATCAAATCCATCCTTGCATAGAGTTAGACTTGAAATGGCTGTTGCATATTTTAACAACAGAGAAAGCGACAAAGCAAAAGAACAGCTATTAAAAGTAAAAGAATCCAACCCGCCGGAAGAGGTATTAAAAAAAATAGATACTTTCTTAGCTGCTATTGATAAAGCGCCTACAAAAAACTGGAATGCTAGAGTCGGGTACGGCTTTATGCATGACACAAATGTTAACGCAGGTCCCATTCAAAAGCAAGTAGAGATGTTCAACCAGACATTTTTGCTAAATCAAGATGCCAAAAAAAGATCAGACAACGCACAAGTTGTAAATGCGTCGTTTAACATTTTGGAGCCGCTAAACAATTCGGTGGCATTTCAGGGCGGAGTTAGTGTTTCAAACACTGATTATCTTGACGAACATGATTTTGATACACTAAATACACTTCTTTCCGCCGGTCCTACTTTTAGAATCTCAAATGCAGTATTAGATATTCCTTTTGAATACAGTTATTTAATTCTAGGGCACAGTGAGAAATATTTTTCATACACTTCAGCATTAGCACCTAAACTAACAGTAGGAATTACAAACAATCTCATTGCGATACTAGAAAGCCGCTATTTAAAAAAACATTTTTATATGAACTCTACCAATGATAGCAAAATTGCGCAATTTGACCCATCTCTTCGCTATTTTTTAAATAAAAACTTGTTTATTCAAGCAGGAGCCGATTTTGCAGAAGAAGAATCAGAAAATGATATTTTATCAAATAAATCAAGAGGCATAAATGCAAGTGCATATTGGGGTATTACCCAGTCACTAAACCTATTTGCTCAAGCCTCCTACTCTTTAAATAGATACTACAAAGAGCAAGATACACCTTTTGATGACGAAAGAAGAGATGTTGTTACAAACGCATTTATAAACGCCTCATGCAATATAAAGCCGATTGAAGTGGATTTGATTTTTTCTGCAAGCTACACCGACAATAATTCAAATATAGATCTCTATGAATACAGAAGAAGACAATACAGCGTAAGTGTTTCTAAGGGCTTTTAAAGAAACACTTACGCTAATTTAGGCTAGCTTTTTTGCTCTTCTTTTATATAAGCTCTTATTATTACCTGATTTTCAATAGGTTTATCCATTGGTCCTTTTTTGACACTTTCTAATGCCTTTACAGTCTCCATTCCATCAACAACCTCACCAAAAATTGTATGATTCATATTAAGCCATGGGCAAGGAACTGTTGTTATAAAAAACTGGCTTCCGTTAGTATGCGGTCCTGCATTTGCCATAGCCAAAAGCCCTGGTCTATTAAATTTAACAGATGGATTTACTTCATCTTCAAACGGAACTCCCCATATAGACTTCCCACCCCTACCTGTACCGGTTGGATCTCCGCCTTGAATCATAAAATCCTTAATAATTCTATGAAAAATAATCCCATCATAATAGCCATTTTTAACATGGGTTTCAAAATTCTCACATGTTTTTGGTGCCGTAACCGGATCTAGCTTAAACTCTATTTTACCTTGGGTTGTTTCAAATATAATATTTGCCATCTAACACCTTATTTAATTTTTGTGAAATACTACAAAAAGCCATGACTAATGTCAATAAAATATAATATATAATAAAATTTATTATATATTATACTAAAAGACCAATGGATGACAAAATACAGTAGTTGGCTAAAAAATCATGAAGAGAAATGTAATAAAATAATAAAAAAACTTCAAGAAGAAGGGTTGCAAAAAGATGAAGTTATTGACTATTTTACATACGAAAATATGCAAAAAAAGGAATTAGAGTTTTGCCCTCTTTATATCAAAAATCAAAAATGTCATAAAATTGAAAATTTAAATTGTTTTTTATGCGCTTGCCCTAGTTTT
>JAUPLZ010000213.1 GCA_030836705.1 Campylobacterota bacterium | reverse complement strand
TTTTGGACAAATCCATCTCCTAAAACCATCAAAATCTTCTCCCAATCATCATAAAAATACTCTTGAAGCAATGGAATGATTTTATTTCTAAAGATATTTTCTAGCTCGCCCAAAGATGGATTCTCTTTTAAACTCATAAAATAGGCGTGTCCGATGGTGTGGTCTCTGTCGTAGAGATACTCTACTCTTTTATTTATCTTCTCTAGCATAGCTTTGATATTTATACCTTCTACTTCAAAATCACTAAGCAGATTAGGCTGTGGCATCATCTCACTAAAATCAAATCTTCTTCTAAGCGCAGTATCCATCAAAGCAATGCTTCTATCTGCCGTGTTCATAGTTCCGATGATGTAGAGATTTGAAGGCACTCCAAAATCATCATTGCTATAAGGAAGTTTCACTTTTATCTCTTCGTCAGCGCCTACTCTTTTGCTGGGTTCTATGAGCGTAATAAGCTCACCAAAGATTTTTGAAATATTTCCGCGGTTTATTTCATCGATAATAAGGATATAGTTTCTTGAGTTTGAGATTTTATCTGTTTGGCTAAATAAATTATCATCTGTTATCTCTTTCCAATCATTATAACCATTTGACTGCCTTCCAAGAATAACCGATGAAGCGGCACTCATGCTCTGAAATATAAAATCCTCTTCGAGCAAATAAAACTCATCTTGCTCAATATATTTTGCAGTATCTAAAACTTTCTTTTTTAAATTTGCATAATTATATCTATGAAATGAGTCTGCTTCTCCTTTCCTGATTTTAGAACCTTTCAATACTCGATAAATATTTTCGTCTTCCTCTACCATTTCTGCTTGTATGTTTAAAGATTTGGCATTTAAAAGAAATTTTCTTTTTATTTTATCATTGCTGATATTATTTACAGAGAGATTCAATTTTGCATTTTTTGATATTTGTTTAAAAATACCATCTTTTACATCATAAATCATCTCATCCCCATCTTCATTTCCCTCTTTACCGACTGGAATAGCTTTTATCCCCTCTACAAACTCCTCATATCCGTAGCTTTGATGAAAGGTTACAAACTCAATTTGCCCAGTTTTTCTGTACTCTTCAAATTTTGCTTTTGCCTCTGCTCTATCATCCGGTACAAATCCGTCAATAATTTCTAAAGCTTTATTAATGGTGTTGTAAGTTTTGCCAGTACCTGGAGGTCCGTAGAGGATTTGGTTTAGAAGTTGAGTTTGTTTTGCATTGTTTGACATGTTTGTAGCTCCATTATCTTGATTAATATTCAAATCTTTGTTTGACTCATAAAACCTAGAATATGTTTGATTATATAAAGATTTCAATTGATTAAGAAGGTTGTTATAGTCGGCTTTTTCGTAATTGTTAAGTTCTATAATGCTAAAAACTCTTTCGCCCCATCCAGAATCTTTTCTTTTAAAGCCACTAGCTTCTATTTGTTTACAACCTTGCTCTAAAAAACTATATATTTCTTCTTGATGCTTTTGTTCGAAATCAGTTAACTTATCATCAATTAAACCTATAGAAATAAACAGGCTCTCATTTTCTCTCGTTGAAGCATTGAAATATATAACCAAAGCAGAATTATCTTCTTTTGGTTTGTATCTGTTCCACATATATTCTGAAAAACTTGTACCATTAGCCTTTAACCATTTTCCTTTGCCATTTGACACATCAACAAAATTATTCATTTCTATAAAAATTTTATCAGTAAATTGACCTAACTTATCTCTAAAGCTAGATAATTTAGCTCTAATATTTACATCTTTTTTATCATATTTTTTTCCCTGAACACTTTTATAAAATTCAAATCCATCTAACAACTCACTCATCCCCACACTCCCCGTAAATTAATTTCCCCAACATTCAAATCCCGTATTCGTTCAAAGTGTTTTAGATTATTGGTTATTAAAGTGCAGTCGTTTCTTATGGCAATGCTTGCAATCATCAAATCCATATCGGCAATAATATTTCCGTTTTTTTTAAGTCTTGATTTCTCTTTTGCAAATAGCGTGGCAGCTTCTTCATCAAACTCCAACACTTGAAAGTTTTTTAAAAAAGGTACTATTATTTTCAAATTTTCTTCAACTCTTGCCGAGTTATAAGCACCGTAAAGGAGCTCTGAAAAGTTAATTCTGGAGATGTAAAGTTCGCTTGGAGGTATCCCATAGAGTGTTGTTACCGCTTCTTGCTTGCCTTTTAAAAAATATATCAGCACATCGCTGTCAATTAAATATTTTTTCATCTTTATAGGTCTAACTCAAAATCTTTGGAGTTTTTGTCGCTTGAAATACTCTCTAACATATCATCCGCATCAGCGCTCTTTAATTTGCCGGCAAATTGTAGCAGTCCACTTTGTTTGAGACGATTCTCTTTGGAAAAAAACTCAATAGCTTTTTCTATGACATCTGTTTTAGTAGTATGAAGTTCGTTACTTAGTTGATTTAAAATAATAATAACACTTTCATCTAATCTTAAATTAACCGCTCTTTTCATCTCAGGCTCCTTTTTCTTTACAATATTGTACAATTTTTCACTGTTTTTGTAAAGCATATAATAGATAGCTCATAGTTTAAATTACCCAAAAACTTCCCAATACCCGCGAGTTCCACCAACTCTTTGCAGTATCTCTTTTTCTTTGAGTTTTGCCAAGTTCTCTTCTATTTTTCTTTTTGATATGCCTATAATTTCAGATAATTTATCTGCGGAAATTTTACTGTTTTGCTTTATTAGTTCTAATATTTTTTGTTGATTTTGGGTAAGATTACCGACCTTATTACCGACTTTATTACCGACCTTTCCTATTGCTTCAAATATAGACTCAAGCATAAACTCTATAAAAACAGTGCTTTCCCCATCGCTTCCGCAAATTTCCAGCACTTTATAATACTCTTGTTGTTTGTCTCTAACAATACTCTCAATCGGGATAATACTAAAAGTGCTATTCCAACTTTGCAATATCAAACTTTGCCAAAATCTTCCCATGCGACCGTTTCCATCTGCAAAAGGATGAATAAACTCAAACTCATAATGAAATACGCTACTTAAAATAAGAGGATGCTCATCTGTTGTCTGTAGCCAAGCAAACAAATCACCCATGAGACTTGGCACTTGTGATTGTGGTGGTGCAACATGCACCACGCCATCTCTACCACCGACACCTACATCACTATTTCTATAGCTTCCGGCTTTTTTAAGAAGCTCGTCCATCAAGATTTTATGGGACTTTAGCAGATCTTTTTCATCAAGAAAGTTTAAAGTATCCATCTGCTTATTAAGAGCTATCGCTCCTTTTGCTTCTGCAAGCTCATTAACCGTTGCCAGCACTCTCTTACCTTCAAGCAGAGCTGTAATTCTCTCTTCATCAAGCGTATTCCCCTCTATTTGAAGAGTTCCTGTGATAGTTCTGATTTGATTGATTTTTCTAAGCATTGGCAAATTTATATTTGCTTCCTTTGCTTCAAGTTTTCCGATATTT
>JAUPLZ010000025.1 GCA_030836705.1 Campylobacterota bacterium | reverse complement strand
TTGTAGCTATGGGTAAAGCAATTGAGCTTGCAACTACAAATATAGAAGAGAAGATGGCTTCTATAAGAGCAAAAAGAGACCGTTTGGAAGATGCGCTTTTAGAGCTAAGCGATACATTTGTTGTCGGAGATCGTAAAAATCGCACGCCAAACACTATTTTGATATCAATCAGAGGTGTTGAGGGCGAAGGAATGCTGTGGGATTTAAACAATGGCCAGATAGGGGCTTCTACGGGGAGTGCATGTGCAAGTGAAGATTTGCAGGCAAACACCGTAATGCTTGCCATCGGCGCTGATAGTGAACTAGCTCATACGGGAATTCGCCTAAGTCTTAGCCGTTTTACAACTGATAGCGAAATCGATTATGCTATCGCACACTTTAAAAAAGCTGTTCTTAGACTTAGAGCGATTTCAAGTTCTTACGCAAAAGTTCAACCAACTCTTGGCGGCGAGTCTAAAGCGTGCGAACTACATCATTAAAAATATAAAAAATTAGGAGAATTACTACCATGGCAAAGAATGATTTATTAGGCGCCTCTTTATGGGATGCGTACTCAAATAAAGTAACAACTCTGATGAATAACCCAAATCATCAAGGTGAAATTACGGAACAAGAAGCAGCTGAACATGGCAACAAACTTATTGTTGCTGATTTTGGTGCTGAGAGCTGTGGAGACGCTGTTCGTCTTTACTGGGAAATTGACCCCAAAACAGACATAATCGTAAATTCTAAATTTAAAAGTTTTGGATGTGGAACCGCGATAGCAAGTTCTGATATTATGACAGAACTTTGTATTGGCAAAACAGTTAAAGAGGCTGTAAAAATAACAAATATTGATGTTGAGTTTGCTCTTCGTGACAGTCCGGAAATTCCGGCAGTTCCGCCTCAAAAGATGCACTGTTCTGTTATGGCGTATGATGTTATTAAAAAAGCGGCTGGACTTTACATGGGTGTTGATTCTGAGAGTTTTGAAGATGAGATTATTGTTTGTGAGTGTGCTCGTGTTAGCTTGAAAACCCTTCAAGAGGTTATTAAACTAAACGACTTAACAACTATTGAGCAAATTACGGATTATACAAAAGCCGGCGGTTTTTGTAAAAGCTGTATAAGACCTGGTGGACATGAAAAAAGGGAGTACTATCTAGTGGATATTTTAAGAGACACGCGTCGTGAAATGGATGAAGAGAAGATGAGGGCAGCAGCTGATGCAGGTTCAAAGGGTAGCTTTGAATCAATGACTTTGGTTCAACAAATTAAAGCAATCGATGCTCAGATAGATGAGAGTATTCGCCAGTTTTTAATTATGGATGGCGGAGATATGGAAGTAATCGATGTAAAATCAAGTGATGATTATATTGATGTGTATATCAGATACTTGGGTGCATGTAATGGATGTGCAAGTTCTGCAACCGGAACCCTGTATGCAATCGAATCAACATTAAAAGAAAAACTATCTAAAAAAATAAGAGTATTGCCAATATAATTCCTACTTTTTGTAGGGGTTATTAAGCGGTGAATTCTTACCCATATATCTCGTATCTAAAACTGCAATTTCACACTCAAGCCAAATTTTAAACTTGTTGTAAACTCTTTTTTGAGCCTCTTGTATTAAGTATATAGCCTCATTAAAAGTGCCGTTTTCTAGATTTACCAAGAAGTTTGCATGCTCTAAGCTAAACTCCATTCCGCCAACTCTAAATCCTTTTAATCCAACAGCTTCAATTAGTCTGCCGGCATAATCTCCAAGCGGATTTTTAAAACAGCTTCCGGCACTCGGAGTTGATGGCTGGTTTTGGCGCATTTTTTTAAACAGCTCTACTCTCTCTTTACAAAAACCACTCTCAATCTCAAAGGTAGCCTCTAAAATAGGGCTTTTGATATTTGTAAACCTATATCCATGCTCTATCTCATCTTTTAAAAAATTGCCCTCGCATATATTAACGGATATAAGATTATTAAAAATCTCAAACTCTTTTAGTCCGGCATTCATAAAAACAAGTCCGCCAAGTGTTCCAGGGAGATGCGAGAGAAATTCAAAGTTGGCAATATTGTGTTTTTTACAAAAAGAGGCAATTTTGCCAGATGGAGTTGCAGCTCCGATTTTAAGAGTGTTATTCTCAATCTTAATATAATCATATTTTTTAGAGAGTTTAAGAAGCGGAGGAGGATTTGTACCTATTAAGATATTGTTGCATGAGCCAATAATGTAGCAATCTTTATAATTTTCATCACAATTTTCCAATACTGAAACATCAAAAAAATCTCCAATTTTAATTGAAGAAAATTTAGAGAAGTCAATACGCTGTTTTTTCATTACTCTACAAATGTTGGCATCATATTAAATATATTTGTTGAATAATCTATCATGACATTGAGCATCCAAGGCATGGTTAAAATAATAACAATAACAACTCCAATGATTTTAGGAATAAAACTTAGCGTCATTTCGTTAATCTGCGTGGTAGCTTGAAATATACTGACTGCCAAACCTATAAACATACCGGTTAAAAGCCCTGGAAGTGCAAGTATTAAAGCTACTTTAAATGTTTCAATTCCTAGGGCTATTAGTTTTGCTTCCATTATGAGTTTCTTAAGCTTTTATACTCAGCAGGTATCATAAAATCTTCAACTTTTAGAGGAGAATCATAAAAACCGTGTTTGTAGCCAATTTCAAAAAGTTTGTTTATCGCCCCATACTGAATATCACTTAGTGTAATAGAGTCGTCATTCGCATAAAGTTCAAGGTATTTATCAAGTGTCGGCGCATCTATGCGAACTAAATTTCTCTCTAGAAGCATTTCTGAGAGTTTATGTTTATGTTCTCTTGCAATATGTACAGCTTTTGTCAGAGTTTCTTCATACTCTATGGCTTTATTAAGCGGGATTGAGCGACTAATTGCCATTCCGCCAAGAGGAAGAGGAAGATTTTTTCCTGCCAACTCTTGCCATATATCCCACATCTCTCTCTCAACTTCAAGCTCATTGTTGTAAGTTAAAATAGACTCATGAATAAGCACGCCCGCATCTACTTTGCCATCTAAAACCGCATCTTCTATCTCTAAAAAATTCATGTAAATCACTCTGGCATCAGGGTAGGCTATGCGAAAAAGCATTGCATTTGTGGTATGCTCACCACTAAGAGCTACTTTGAAATTGCGCTTTTGTTTAGTACCTTTTTTTTTGATAACCTTAGGTCCATAGCCGTTGCCAAAACTTACAGCAGTACGAAGAGGAGCATAATCGTCTCTTATGTGCGGGTAGAGAGCAAAGCTTATGGCAACTATCTCATAAATCCCAACAAGCGCTTTTTCGTTTAAAGTTTGAATATCCTCTGCGATATTTTCAAACTTGACACCACTCATATCTACCCAGCCAAACTTAATAGCATAATACATAAATATGTCATCAGCATCGGGAGAGTGAGCTATAAGAGTTTTTTTCAAAGTGTTTGTCCATCTGCAATAGAGATTAAAAATATAAACTAGATTTTAACCAAATAAGGATAAAATCACACTAATTTATATAAAAATTTCTATATAAAAATAATATGACAATTTGCCATATTATTTAACGAAAATATAAAATTGACATATAATAAGTCTAAATTTAATAATAAGTGAGCCAAAGATGGACGCAAATAAACAAAAATCATTAGACTTAGCGATGAAACAAATTGATAAAGCATTCGGTAAAGGCGCTTTAATGCGTCTTGGGGATAAGGAGATTATGCCTATTGAAGCTATTAGTACGGGTTCTATCGGACTTGACTTGG
>JAUPLZ010000024.1 GCA_030836705.1 Campylobacterota bacterium | reverse complement strand
TCTTTTGTGCGGGCTTGATGTGGGCTTTAAAAGTGATGGCAAGCAACACGCATCTGGCTCATACTATGACAACTTAAATGATAAGTCACAAGAAAAAATACCAACAAGAGGCAATTTCTCCTCTAATATCTACACAAACTCGCTATTTTCACTTTCAAGAGAGATGTTTGAGCATGCAATAGCTTCAAAAAAAGATGCAATTGTTTACAACTTAAGCGACGGCGCATACATAAAAGGAGCTGCTCCAAAACAGCCAAAAGAGCTTAATTTAAAAAAAATAGATAAACAAAAAGCACTAAAAGAAATAGAAGAGGCATTTTTACAAAAAGATGTTTTCAAAGAGAGTGAAATGGACTATAAAACTCTCTTAGATGATTATTTGAATGATTTTTTTACTATTTTAAAATCCGCTCAAATTAAAACAAAAAAAGAGTTGTTTTTGGTGATTGATAGAGCCTATTTTGCCACTACAATACAAAACAAAAATGAAAATGTCACCGGAATATTGACAAGTGGAACGCTTTGGCATATTTTAAATACCATTTTTACCTCTTTTTTGCATATTCAAGAAGATGACATCTCCGCTCTTTTTACGCAAACCATGGAAATGATAGAAAAAAATCTAAAAGAGGCGATAGAAAAAGAGCGATTATTTATCTCTTAATTTATTAACCAATAACACTCCAAGCAACGAAAGAAGGACAATTGCAACAATTGTCCCCATAACAATCTCTACACCTATTGGTTTTGTAACATCAAACATTAACCACCTCATCACATCTAGGGCAGAGTCCGTCTTCTTTATCTGCGGAAAACTTCCAGCATCTAGGGCATTTATGTTTTGTTGATTTAACTATATAAAAATTATCATTTTGAACTTTAAACGAAGCCAGCTCCTCTTTTGGCTCTGCATCAACCACGCCGCTTACTACAAACCAATCTTGAGCTTCCGTGAAATCAATCGCCAAAATATTTTTTGAATCAGTTACCAAAACAAGCTCAAGTGTGTTTTTGATAATTTTTTCTTTTTTTAGCTCATCCACTATCGTATTAAATTTCTCTCTAGCCTCTTTAAAATAAGCGGTATCGATAGCGGATATAACATCAGGAATGGCTGCATACTCAAAATCAAACAAATCTTCACATTTTCCTCTTAAAACCGCAGGCGCATGCTCTAAGGCTTCATCGGCGGTGTGAGTAAGAACAGGTGCGATTAACCCTAAAAGAGTTCTTACGATATAAAACATAGCACTTTGGCTTGCTTGTCTGTGAATATCGTTTTTGCCGTCACAATAGAGTTTGTCTTTGCAAAGATCAAGATAGATTCCAGACAAATCGACAGTTAAAAAATTACTAATTTTATGAAACGCCTTTGCAAAATCATAATTGTCATAAGCCTCTTTTGCCTCATCAAAAACCTCTTTTGCACGGGATAAAATCCACCTATCAAGAACACCCATTTTTTCTACTTCAAGAGGCATTTCAAGGTCACCGATATTTGCTAGCAAAAACCTTATAGTATTTCTTAGTTTTCTATACTGCTCCGCTATTTGGTTTAAGATATTGTCGCTTATTTTTACATCAAGAGTAAAGTCACTCATAGCAACCCACAATCTTAAAATCTCAGAACCGTGTTGCTTGATTACCTTTGACGGAGCGACGACATTTCCTTTTGATTTGCTCATCTTCTCGCCCTTTTCATCCACCGTAAAGCCATGTGTTATTACGGATTTATAAGGAGCTTTTGAGTTTGTGGCACAGCTTGTAAGAAGCGAGCTTTGAAACCAGCCTCTATGCTGATCGCTTCCTTCCAAATATACATCGGCAGGAAACTCTCCGGCATCGTAACTAAGGCTTTTTAGCACGGCAAACTGAGTCGAGCCACTATCAAACCAGACATCAAGAATATCATTTACTTTTTCCAAATCATCAGCATCATACGGCGCACCGGGATACAAAAGCTCTTTTATCTCCATAGAATACCAAGCATCGGCACCAAATGTATCAAAAATACCGGCTATGAAGTTTAAAACCTTATCGTCAAGGATAATTTCACCTGTTTTTTTGTCCTTAAAAAATGCTATCGGCACGCCCCAATCTCTTTGTCTTGAAATACACCAATCGGGTCTATTTTCAACCATTGATTTGAGTCTGTTTTGCCCCCAAGATGGATTAAATGAGGTTTTTTGTATCTCATCTACTGCTATCTCTCTTAAGGTTTTATCTTCATCTTTTTTGTTTTCATCCATCACTATAAACCACTGTTTTGTGGCTCTAAAAATGACAGGCTTATGCGTTCTCCAGCAGTGCGGATATGAGTGCATAAATTTTTTTACGCTCAAAACAGAATCGCCAAGCAAATTGATTATCTCATCATTCATATCAAATATATGTTTGCTGACATATTCACTTGCATTTGGAAGAAGTTTTAAGCTTGCTATTGTCTCGTCATACTTTCCGTTTTCATCGACAGGCATTACTACCTCAAGGTCATACTTCAAGCCGACCCTATAGTCATCTTCACCATGCCCCGGTGCCGTATGAACACAACCGCTTCCGTTTTCCATAAGAACATGTTCGCCCAAAATAAGCAAACTATCTCTTTGGTTTAGAGGATTGATGGCTGTAAGTTTTTCAAGCAAAGATGCTTTAAAGCTTTTTATAACATCACCTTTAATCACTTTTTCATTTAACAAAGCTTCATGTCTTTTTTGAGCTACTATATATCCATCATTTGTTAAAACATACTCTTCTTCAGGATTTAAACTAATAGCAACATTTGCAGGAATTGTCCAAGGTGTCGTAGTCCATATCACAACTCCCGCTTTTTTGCCATCTATGTCTAGTTTCTTTTTCGCTTCATCGCTTAATTCAAATGAAATATATATAGAATAATCCTCTTTATCTTGGTATTCAACCTCAGCTTCCGCAAGCGCTGTTTTTGCTGCCCACGACCAATAAACCGGTTTTTTTCTCTCTTTTAAAAGTCCGGCTTTTGCTACTCTTACTAATTCTCTATAAATATTTGCTTCAAATTTAAAATCCATAGTTACATACGGATTCTCCCAATCCGCTACAACTCCTAGTGACTTAAACTCTTCTCTTTGGATATCTACATATTTTTTTGCATGCGCGCGGCAAAGTTCTCTTAATTTTGTTTTTGGCAGACTCTCTTTTTTTTCTTTGCCCAAATCTTTTTCTACTTGCTGCTCAATAGGAAGCCCGTGACAGTCCCAGCCGGGTGTAAATCTGACGCTTTTGCCTTGAAAATAGTTATATTTAACGATAATATCTTTTAATACTTTATTGAGTGCATGACCTATGTGAATATTGCCGTTTGCATAAGGAGGACCATCGTGCAGAGTAAACTTTTTTGCCTCTTTTCTATTTTGTTTCATTTTATTATAAATATTTTTTTCAATCCATTTACTATATCTAGCAGGCTCATTTTGAGTAAGATTTCCACGCATAGGAAAGGTTGTATTTGGGAGAAGAAGAGTCTCTTTATAATCCATAATTTTATGTCTCCGGAGTTTTATTGTCGCGAATTGTAACAACTAAGATATTAAATTTAGGTATTTTGTATCTTTAGGTTTTTAATAGAACTTTTGCGCTTTTAGAAGGCTTGGATATTCGCAATTTATTTTCATAGGTTCTACATCTATATAGGATTCATAAAAATTTATTATTTTTTTATCAAAAATAGCACTCATGTAAATTTTTGATAAAAGATTTGGCACTTTTATTGTCTTTATTTTTTTCAAAGAGTATCTATTGATGGCTTCTCCTAACTCAATCTCTTCAGGTCCGCAAACAACATAACTACTATTCCAGCAATCATCATTCTCTATTGCATATTTTACATTTTTTACGACATCACCTATAAAAACCGGCGAGAGTTTTTTTGTCGCTATGGCTTTTGAAACCACTGTAGATTTTGATAGTCTCTTTAAAATACCATCAAGCATACTATTTTCACCAAAAACTTGTGTTGTTTTAAAAATAATAAACTGGGCTCCTGAATGTTCTATAACTCTTTCTGCCAATAGCTTATTTTGAATATAGCTATTGTTAGACTCTCTTGGCTGCGCATAATTAGAAAAATGTATTATTTTTTTTACTTTTATTTTATCCATCAAATAAGTAAGCTTTTGCATGCTATTTGCATAGCATCTGTAGTTTTTGTCATCGCCGCAATCGGCTATGTCGGTACAATTTATAATACAGTCGATATCTTTTGAAAATCTCAAAAAATCAAGACCTTTTGTAATATCTACAATAATATTATTTGACGCTTCTTGATTTATTCTGTTTTTTGAAATATTTATAAAATTATAATCCTGCAAAGAGCTGACTATATTTGCTCCGATATAGCCACTCCCGCCCAGAATAAGGATATTTTTCTTTTTCATAAAATACGCTTTTTGTTTTTTTTGACTCAAACAAAAAGCATACCAACTTTTAATAGTGCGCCAAATGGCTATAAAGACTGACAATAGAAGGATCAGAAGCCAGCGATAACCCGCTATCTTTCTTTCCGTCATAATCAACATGTGAAAGTATGTCTTTTATGATATTTAGTCTTGCTCTTTTTTTGTCATTTGAATTTACTATAATCCACGGCGAATACGGGGAGTGCGTTCTAGCTAACATCTCCTCTTTTGCTTTTGTGTAATCATCATAAAGCTCAAGCGATTTTAAATCCATATCAGAAAGCTTCCATCTCTTAAGCGGGTCTGTTTTTCTTGATTCTATTCTATCTTTTTGCTCTTTTTTCTCTATTTCAAGATAGTATTTAAAAAGCAGCACTCCATCTTCTACCAACATCTGCTCAAACATAGGAACTTGCCCCATGAATTTTTGATAATCCTTCGGGGTGCAAAACTCCATAACCCTCTCAACGCCGGCACGGTTATACCAGCTTCTGTCAAAAAGAACGATTTCACCCGGATCCGGAAGATGCCTTACATATCTTTGGAAATACCACTGACCCTTTTCAACATCCGATGGCTTTAAAAGTGCTGCAACCCTTGCACCTCTTGGATTCAAATGCTCTGTTATGGTTTTTATAGTGCCGCCCTTACCCGCTGCATCCCTGCCTTCAAAAACAATAAGAATTCGTTTATTTTTTTTAATAACCCAATTTTGAAGTTTAATAAGCTCTACTTGAAGCTTTGCAATCTCGTCTTCATATATTTCACCTTTTAACTTCCCGTCTTTTTTAAAAACATCCGGATAAAGTTCGTGATTTTTTTTCTCTTTTTCTTTCTCTTTTTTAGCACCCATCTTAACCTCCTTTTACTATAATAATTAAACTAAAATCTGGAACAACCATGAACACGCTAATAGTCATAAACCAAGAAGTAGAATACTCCAAAGAATATATAAATTATATAAAACGAGAGTATGAAAAAAGCTCAAAAATAATCACCAATACAATTATTATAAACGAAACCGATAAAGATCTTTTTTTGATAATAAAGAGTGCTATTATGCTCTCAAAAACTATGCTTATAGTAGCATCAAAAAGAAGTTTTGCAATAGTAGGAAAATTTTTTTGTACCCTATCTGATAGCCAGTTAGAACAAAAAGAAAATATGCTGCTGCCGAAAAAGGCGGAACTGTTTGAAATTAACAGCTATTTGATAACAATAAACAACTGCTTAACAAATGTGGTATTAGCTTCACTAGAAAAAAATCTTCCAAAAATTCTGATTCACAAAAAAACGGCTGTTTTAAAACTAAACCTTTTTGGAATCGAACCGCAAGATGCGCAAACCCTTCTTCATGAGGCTTCAGAAATTTATCATACAAAAATAGAGTCCTATAAACACATAGGCGGTTGGACAATTTTAAATCTCTATACCAACATTTCAAGCGATATAAATCACTTTCTTGATTATTGTGAGAGTCTTTTTCCAAATAAAATAATAATCGCCGACGATGTAGTAGAGCATATTGTTTTAAGACTAACAAAGCTTGGTAAAAAAATAACTTTTGCAGAAAGCTGTACTGGCGGAAGAGTAGCTTCACTCTTTACAAAAGTTTCAGGCTCATCGGCTGTTTTTGAAGGCTCCATGGTAACATACTCAAATGAAATCAAATCATCATGGCTTGGAGTGAATAAATCCTCACTTATATCGTTTGGCGCAGTAAGCACCACAGTAGTAGAAGAGATGGCAATAGGCGCTATTAATAAATCAAATGCCGATTATTCGCTAGCGATTAGCGGAGTAGCCGGTCCAAGCGGCGGAACCGTAGAAAAACCAATAGGAACAGTTTATATTGCTGCGGCAAACAAAGAAAACACCATAATGAGTGAAAGACTCTCGCTTGTTGGCGATAGAGAACTCATACAAATTGCGTCCGCATATAATGCAATTAGACTCCTAATAATGACTAATTTGGAACTTTTTTAAAAAAGTTTTGATTTTTTGATTTTTTTTATTGACAATTTAAGAAAAAATTCCTATAATTCCCCTCACGAAATGACTGTGAAGTTTTTCAAGTTCTTTATGTTCTTGACTCTTTAGCTCAGCCGGTAGAGCATCTCACTTTTAATGAGGGGGTCGTAGGTTCGAATCCTACAAGGGTCACCATTGTTTCGTTGCGTCCCCATCATCTAGCGGCCAAGGATGCCACCCTTTCACGGTGGTTACAGGGGTTCAAATCCCCTTGGGGACGCCATTTAAAAAGACTTTGGTCAGTCTTTTTTCGGTCTTTTAGCTCAGTTGGTAGAGCGCTACCCTTACAAGGTAGATGTCACTAGTTCGAGTCTAGTAAAGACCACCACTATTACGGTCTCGTAGTTCAGACGGTTAGAATGCCTGCCTGTCACGCAGGAGGTCGCGAGTTCGAGTCTCGTCCAGACCGCCATAGAAGTTCTTAAATAATCTTTTTAAAATTCAATCAATCTAAAAAAAACTATATTTTAATAACCACTTTTCCTACACCGGCTTCTCTTTTTTCAAAATATTCATGAGCCTTTGAAATATCTTTAAACTCAAAAACTTTATCCACTAAAGGTTTTAGCTTTCCAAAATCAGCCAGTTCTGATAATTTTTGCAAAATCTCGCCGTGTAATTCTCTGCCGATATTGTGAATAAGTGGTATAAGCATAAAAACAACTTTAATATCAAGTGCTTTTGCGTGTGCTAGCGAAAGGTTAATTGACTCTTGGGCAGATACAGTTACCACGGTTCCATTTATTTTAACCGCCTCAAAAGAGTTAAGCATATTTTGACCGCCGACAGTGTCAAAAACAAGGTCAAATCCATTGCCATTTGTTATTCTCTTGGTATACTCT
>JAUPLZ010000212.1 GCA_030836705.1 Campylobacterota bacterium | reverse complement strand
TGCTCTTCCGATCTGATATCGATAAGATTTTTTCAAAACAAGGCTTTGACAATAAAGACGGCGATAGCGAAATAGAGAGCGTGATAAAAGACAAAACCAAAAAATACAAAGATGATTGGGGGATATTTGACGGGTATGTTTTTGAGTATGTCAAATCAAAACTTCAAAATGCAAAAACCCCGCAGTTTGTCATGATAATGACCACGACAAACCATCCGCCGTATGTGGTGGAGCCTGATTACAAGCCAAAACCGCTAAATATTCCATCAGTTCTTCAAAAGAGGATTATGGGCGCAAAAGAGCTTGTAAATGCAAGATTTGTAGCCTATCAATATGCAAATGAAAAAACCGGAGAGTTTCTGAGCGGGATAAAGAACTCAGAGTTGAAAGAAAAAACCATTGTCGCAATTACAGGCGATCACAATTTTGGCGGAGTTATTAACTTTTCAAATGAAGAGCATTTGAAGTTTAGAGGCGTGCCTTTTTATATTTATGCGCCAAAAGAGTTAAGGCCAAAAAATTACGATAGAGAGGCTTTTGGCTCGCACAAAGATATCATGCCGACTTTGTATGCGCTTAGTCTCTCAAATATTAGCCATGTTTCCATAGGCAAAAATATGTTTGATGGCAGTTTGGAGCACTACTCTTTTAATGCTTCCGGATTTGTAGCAAGCAAAGACGGGGCAGTTTTGCACGCAAAACCGAGCGTTTATTTTAAGTGGGACGGCGATTTGCTAAAAAACGATGAAAACAGCGAAAAATATAAAAAAATAGTAGATTATTATAAAGCTACGCTAAGTGTTACCGAGTATTTTGTACAATCACATTTAAAAAAGGAGGAATGAAGTTTGGGGAAAAAGATTTTTATCATTATTCAAGCACGAATGACATCTACAAGGCTAGCCGGCAAAGTTTTACTTCCTCTTTGTGAAAAAACGGTTTTGGAAGTTATGCTAAAAAGATTAAAAAAATTTAAAAACAATATCATAATAGCCACAACCGATGACGGAAGCGAGATGCCCATAGCTCAGTTGTGCGAAAAAAACAACATCGAATATTTTATGGGAGATACCAATAATGTTCTTGATAGATATTATAGATGCGCTAAGTATTTTGATGCAAAATCAGGCGATATTATCGTAAGACTTACTTCTGATTGCCCTTTGATTGACGGCGATATTGTTGAAAAAATTATCGACTACTATAAAAAAAATAGCTTTGATTATGTTTCAAATGTTATAAAAAGAACTTTTCCAAGAGGTTTTGATTGTGAAGTTTTTTCTTTTGATGCGTTAAAAAAAGCCTACAAAAACGCAGCTAGCGATTTTGAAAAAGAGCATGTAACGACATATATTCATACGACGCACAAAGATGAGTTTAAAATAGGCAGTTATGAAGACAGCGAGGATAATTCAAAATACCGCTTGACGCTTGATGAAAAAGATGACTATGAAGCGATAAAAGAGGTTTATTCTAAGCTTAACTGCAAGATGAATTTTGACTACAAAGAGCTTTTGGCGGTTTTAAAAGCAAACGAATATATTTTTGATTTAAATTCACACATCGAGCAAAAGAAGTCATGATGCCAACTGTGCTTGTACGGGCTGACGCTAGCGTGCAAATAGGCACAGGGCATATTATGCGAACGCTTACTCTCTCAAACGAGCTTAAAAAAAACAGTTTTGAAGTAATTTTTTTGACCAAAAAACTCGAAGGCAATCTTGATGAAGTGATTGTAAAAAATGGTTTTGAAGTTATAAATGTCGACTCTTTTTGTGAGAGTGACGAAGTTTTGGAGATTATAAAACGAAAAAACGCCTCTTTGATTATTTTTGACAACTACGGCATAGATTACGAATACGAAAAAAAAATCAAACAAAACTCAGATATAAAGATATTTTCATTTGACGATACGGGAGAAAAACACTTTTGCGACATCTTGCTTAATCAAAATATATATGCAAAAAAAGAGGATTACAAAGGGCTTGTGCCTCAAAATTGCTATGTTTTAGCAGGGGCGCAATATGCTCTTTTAAGAGATGAGTTTAAAAATATAAAAATAAAAGAGAAGATAGAGATAGACAGAAAAAAAATAAATATTTTGGTGACTCTGGGCGGAAGCGATGAGCGAAATGTGGGCGAAAATGTGATGCAAGTCATAGAAAAAATAGATGATTTGAATCTTTTTACGACTGTAATTGCCGGCAAATCAAATCCGCATTTTTTAAAGTTAGAAAATTTTGCAAAAAACTCAAAAAAAGATTTTTTGGTGTTAAAAAGCAGTGAAAATATGGCGCAACTGATGAACGATAGCGATATAGCAATAACCGCAGGCGGCTCAACCGTGCTTGAAGTTTTGTTTTTGCTATTACCGTCTATTACTATCGAGCTAGCTTCAAATCAGCATAAAATAGTTCAAGAATTAAAAAAAAGAGAGCTTTCGATCGCGGTCGATGAGTGTGTGCAAATCGAAAGCGCTATAAAAAAACTATGCGACTTGCAAACAAGAAAACATCTAATAGAAAACATGCGAGCGTTTTTTAAAGATAATTTGCAAGATGAGATTGTAAAAGCAATCAAAAAGAAAATATATGAAGATTTTAAGGTCGTTTCGGCTTCTTTTGATGATTGCGAGAATCTATTTTTATTGGCAAACGACGAAGAGGTTAGAAAAAACTCATTTTCTCAAAACAAAATAGAATTAAACGAGCACAAAGCGTGGCTTAAAAAGGCACTAGAAGACAAAACAAGAGCGCTTTTTGTGCTCAAGCTAAAAGATGTTTTTTTGGGTCAAATAAGGTTTGATAAAATAGAAAAAACAGATGATTATTTGATAAGTTTTAGTATTGCAAAAGAGATAAGAGGTCTTTCTCTTTCAAGCTTAATAATAAAAAAATCGATAGAAAAATTCTCAAAAAACCATAAAACCAACAAAATAATCGCTCATATCAAAAAAGAAAATACAGCCTCTCTTAAAGCTTTTGAAAAAGCTGGATTTAAGACGGCTGCTCAAAATGAGTTTATTACGATGGAGTGTGAAATATGAACAAAGAAATTAGGATTGACGATAAAATTATCTCAAAAAACTCACCCGTTTACATAATCGCCGAAATTTCAGCCAATCACAACGGCTCGATTGATACCGCAAAAGAGATGATAAAAGCGGCAAAAGAAGCCGGCGCAGATGCCGTTAAGATTCAAACATATACGGCTGATACGATAACTCTAAATTGCGATAATGATTATTTTAAGATAAAGCAAGGAACTATTTGGGACGGCAGAACGCTGTATGATTTGTATCAAGAGGCATATACACCGTGGGAGTGGCAAGGCGAGCTAAAAAAGTATGCAGACAGTGTCGGGATTACGCTTTTTTCTTCCCCGTTTGATAATAGTGCTGTTGATTTTCTTGAAGATATCGGCGTGATGGCTTACAAGATAGCATCGTT
>JAUPLZ010000023.1 GCA_030836705.1 Campylobacterota bacterium | reverse complement strand
ATTTTGATATTGTATCGCTTAGGAAAAACATCTCATTTGTTACGCAAAGAGTTTTTATATTTAATGATACTGTAGCTCAAAATGTCGCTTACGGCGAAGAGATGAACGAAGAGAGAGTTATAAAAGCGCTAAAAGAGGCAAACGCTTGGGATTTTATAAGCGAGCTAAAAGATGGCATACATACTCATCTTGATGAATTCGGCGCAAACTTATCAGGCGGTCAAAGACAAAGAATCTCAATAGCAAGAGCCATCTACAAAAATCCGAAAATATTAATACTCGATGAGGCTACAAGCGCACTTGATAATAAAAGCGAAGCACTGATTCAAGAGGCATTTAAAAGACTTTCAAAAGGAAAAATAACCTTTGTAATAGCACATAGGCTTAGCACCGTAAAAAACGCGGACAAAATAGCCGTTCTAAAACACGGCAAGATAATCTGCATAGATAAAGAAGAGGTTCTTTCTCAAAATTGCGAAGAGTATATCAGGCTAAAAAACTCGAACAATTTTTAGTCTAAATAGTTTTGTTTTGTTAAAATACGCGCAAACTATCTATCAAGGAAAACAATAATGCGCGTACTGTCTGGAATACAGCCGTCTGGGGATATGCATATAGGCAATTATTTCGGGATGATGAAACGCCTTATAGAACTTCAAAAAAGCGATGAAGTTTATGCTTTTATTGCCAACTATCATGCGATGACAAGTCTAAGCGACGGCAAAGCGCTTAGCAAGAACACTCTAAACGCCGCTATCAACTTCTTATCGCTTGGAATCGAGCCTGAAAAAACTGTTTTTTGGGTTCAATCGGACATACCTGAAGTTTTGGAGCTTTATTGGATACTATCCAACTTCACGCCGATGGGGCTCCTTGAGAGAGCCCACAGCTACAAAGACAAAACAGCAAAAGGTATACAGGCAAACCACGGATTATTTAGCTATCCAGTGCTTATGGCAGCTGATATTTTGCTTTTTGATACGCAAGTAGTTCCTGTCGGGAAAGACCAAATTCAGCATGTAGAGATAGCAAGAGATATCGCTCTAAAATTTAATAATCACTATGGAGATATTTTAACCATTCCTGAATTTAGGGTCGAAGAAGAGGTCGCTACTGTTATTGGTATTGACGGAGCAAAAATGTCAAAATCATACGGAAACACGATTGATATTTTTTGCACAAAAAAAGAGCTTGAAAAAAAGGCAAAATCAATAGTCACGGACTCAACGCCGCTAGAAGACCCTAAAGATTATAGCTCGTGCAATGTCTATGCACTATCAAAACTTTTTTTAAATGAGAATGAGCTTACAAATCTTCAAGAAAGATACAAAAGCGGAAAAGAGGGATACGGTCACTTCAAGCTTCATTTGGCGGATATAATTTGGAATTATTATGAACCGTATAGAGAAAAAAGAGAGTATTTTTTAAAAAATATAGACGAAGTAAAAGATATTTTAAAAGCAGGTAAAGAAAAAGCAAAAAAAGTGGCTTCAAAAAACATGGAAGCAATAAGAAACGCAACCGGAATTAACTACTAATTAAGGATTATCGAAGCATATTTTGATATATTTATACAAGTATGTTCAAAAAGGATTTCCTAATGAGAAAAAAGATTAAGACCGGCTTGTTTTTAGCCGCTTCATTTTCCTTAGTTTCCGCACTGTTTGCTGAAGATGTACAGCCCAAACAAGCTCTGTTGTCAAACTACACGCTCTCTTATGCAAATAACCCAAAAAGCGTAACTAGCTTTGCGGATATGTTTAGTGAGGGCGAAGTTTATGGGAGATTGCGCTTAAATAGTTTTCTTTATGAATGGGAAAAAGAGACTGCTAGTCAAGATTCCCACACTATAACAGGAGTTGGCGGTTCACTCGTCTATAAAAGTGCTGCGCTAAATAATCTAAGCTTTGGGGTGGGGCTATACTACTCTATGGCGTTTTTTGACGAAAACAGCAATCCGGAAGATAAGTTAAAATCGGGCAAAGATTTAGTAAGCAGATATAATTTTTTTACAAACGACGATAAAACAATGGCGGTTTTAGGTCAAGCTTACATAGACTATACGGCTTTGCCAAAAACAGATATCAGACTAGGTCGCCAGCTAGTTGAAGCATTTTATGTCAAATCAAACGATACGAAGATGATTCCAAACACATTTGACGGCGTAGTGATTGACAATCAAGCCATTTCTCAAACAAGCGTAAAGATAGCTTATTTGACAAAAGAGAAGTTAAGAGACCACACATCTTCGCACTCTGTTTTAATGTTTGATAACTCCAACACGGCTGCAAAATCAACATGGGACGGCAATGACGATGTCGCAATGCACCAAGGGCTAAGCTATACCAATCTAAAAGCCAATGATATAGCCACCGACGCTCCGCTTATAACCGGCGATATCAATAATAAATCTATAGAAAACCTTACAATTGATGCATCTTTTTACTCAGTGCCTGAACTTCTAAGCCAAGTTATGGGGGAGTTAAACTACAAAATAAAACATAACGGATTTTCGGTTACGCCCGGCATAAGATACATCAAGCAATTTGACGATAAAGCGGGAAAAGTCGGCGGTGCGGCACTTGATGGAACGACAAGCGGATATAAAAATCCAGATTCTCTTGATTCGCAGATGGTAGCCGCACGCATAATAACTTCTTATGACATATATAAGCTAAATCTCGGATACTCAAAAACATTTGACGAGGCGGACTTGGTAACTCCGTGGAGAGCTTTTCCAACAGCAGACTATACTCGCTCAATGGCAAGAACAAATTGGATTGCCAATACGCAAAGTTATAGAGCCGAACTTAATATAAATCCAAATAAATCAAATATTTACAAAAGTGTAGTTACGCAGCTTTCGATATTTCATTCAGACGCCGATGAGTCCAAAGGGCAATATGACGAGAACTATTATTATGCAGGTTTTACCCAAAATATACCGTCGATGCTAGAGCTGCAATACAGAGCAAGACTTGGATATGCAGATACCGAAAAAAAAGACGCCGACAATCTTGACGCCCGTTTAGAACTCAACTATCTGTTTTAGGAAAAAAATGAAAAAACTATTCTATATATTTTTATTATCATCTCTTTCTCTGTTTGCCGGCGAGATAAACATAGCCGTTGCGGCAAATGTAGGTTATGCGATGGATGAACTAAAAGAAGAATTTAAAAAAAGCTATCCTAATACTAGGGTCATTGTTACTTTGGGCAGCAGCGGCAAACTTACCGCTCAGATAAAAAACGGCGCACCGTATGGAATTTTCATGTCAGCAGATATGGAATATCCAGAGGCTCTTTACAATGAAGGCTTGGCAGTAGCAAAGCCAATCATCTACGCAAATGGAGCGCTTGCATATCTTAGCTCCAAAAAGCTTGATTTCTCAAAAGGCATAAAAATACTAAACGGCAAAGATATCTCAAAAATAGCAATTGCAAATCCAAAAACCGCACCTTACGGCGCAGCCGCAATAGAAGCGATAAAAAAAAGCGGGATTTACGAGGAGATAAAAGGTAATTTTGTTTACGGCGAATCCATCTCTCAAGCAGTATCTTATGCGGTCACTGCGGCTGATGTGGGACTTGTGCCAAAATCATCGTTGTACGGCGATAAGATGATAAAATATAAAGAAGGCATAAATTGGACAAGCGTGGATGAGAAGCTTTACTCCCCTATCGAACAAGGCTTGGTGATTCTTAAAAACACACAAAACAACGCTGAATACAAAGCGTTTTATGATTTCATACTAAGCCAAAAAGCAAAAGAGATATTTAAAAGATACGGTTATATAGTCAAATGAACAAAATCATCGCAAAAGTTACAAATATAAAAAACATAGATAGTCTAAACATAGTAGAGTTTGATTCCAAAGGGCAAAAACTCACCATGATGAGTCTTGAGCTTTTTGGCAATATAAAACCCCTCTCAAAAGTGA
>JAUPLZ010000211.1 GCA_030836705.1 Campylobacterota bacterium | reverse complement strand
TTTTTTTGTTTTCCAATATAGAGTGAGTAAATGCAATTAAGATAAGCCCAATACCTATTGAACCAGCAACTATTTCACTAACATGGGTTGTGATTTTAATCAGCATAATAAGCGCTAAAATTCCTATTGCGTAATGAGCGCCATGCTCAAGGTATTGAAATCTAGACAATGTTTTATGTTGTACAAAATAAATAGTAAAGCTTCGAACAAACATTGCGCCAACACCTAGACCAACCATGATAATAAAAATATTACTACTTAAAGCAAAAGCACCTATAACGCCATCAAAACTAAAGCTTGCATCAAGAACTTCAAGATAGATAAATCCGGCAATACCGCTCCTAACTGTATCAGTAGAAAGGAAGTGATCTAGCATGCTTAATAAAGAGTGAAGCAAAACCCCATATATAAATGCTATAACGACGCCAAAATCTTGCGTAATGTGTCCAATTATAATACCTACTGCGATGGCAATTGTTAGCTCAATATTTGAAACCGCAGAAAAGCGCTCTAGTAGCTTAGATTCTTCAACAACTTTTACCCATTTAATATCTCGCTCCTCAAAGAAAAAATCCAAAAAGACCATCAGCAAAAATGCTCCGCCAAAAGCAAAGATTTTTGGTTCTGTTAATTTAAGAATAGATTCATAACGAGCCGGTTCATTCATAGCCACTTGTAAAGTTTCTATCATTCCCATGCCGGTTGCAATAGCAACGATTGCCAAAGGAAAAACCAATCGCATGCCAAAAACAGCAATAGGTATACCAAATACGATAAATCTCTTCTGCCAAACAGGATCTAGCGTTTCAAGCACTTTTGCATTTACTACCGCATTATCAAATGAAATAGATACCTCAAGAAGAATTAATAAAAAAGTAACATAAATAGCAGCTATCCCACCCAAATAATATGCTACTACAAGCCCCAGCGCCATAATTATAAACGAGCTGTAAAAGTAACGCAAATTTCATCCTTATTTAAAATAAATCGGAATTGTATCTAAAAAATCTGTAAGTGTTTTTTATGGTTTCTTATACTAAAGTCTACCGTTTTAAATTAATATTTTATATATGCAAAAATAAAGGAGGGCGCGATGCCTACAACTATAGAAAATTTAAAGGTAGCATTTGCCGGAGAGAGTCAAGCTTTTCAAAAATATGAAGCGTTTGCAAAAGCAGCAGAAAAAGAGGGTTTTAAGAATATCGCTAGACTTTTTAGAACAACCGCCCAAGCAGAGAAAATTCATGCAGAGGGTCATTTGAGTGCGCTTGAAGGTATTGGTTCTACTCTTGAGAATCTAAAAGTAGCAATAAGCGGCGAAACGCATGAGTTTGAAGATATGTATCCGCCAATGCTAGACCAAGCTCAAAAAGAAGGGCATAAAGCAAAGAAAATGTTTAGATTTGCCGTTGAAGCAGAGAAGGTTCATGCCGAGTTGTACGAGCTTGCGTTAAAAGCGGTGCAAGACGGTAAAGATTTGAGTGAGACTAATTTTTATCTTTGTCCCATTTGCGGGCATGTAGAGATGGGAGAGCCTACCGAGGCATGTCCAATTTGCGGAGTCCCAGCCTCAAAATATATTCAAATATAAAAAGGATTTAAAATGAGTCTTCACAAATGCTGATTCTATAACCAAAATTACCTTGCGCTTCAGTCAATAGAAAGAAGTAAAAACAGAGCAGCAATGCCAAGCAAGCCGCAAAATGTATAATTTATAATTAAGCCTAAAGTTTTTAGGCTTAATTAATAAATAGTAGTGTACAATCCGAGCATTTCTTGTGGTCGCATAGCTCAGTTGGTAGAGCATTACCTCGACAAGGTAAGGGTCACAAGTTCGAGTCTTGTTGCGACCACCATTTATTTAATTAAAAAAGGAATTTTTTATTTGAGCGTACAGATAGGCATAAAAAAAGATGGACAGGTTTATGATTTGCAGACGGCTCAAGAGCTTTCACTATCAGGTGATTCTATCTATTACGACAACTCTCCGGAATCTCTATCAATTATAAGACACTCTACAGCGCATCTTATGGCGCAAGCGATAAATGAGTTGTATTCAAATGCAAAATTCTATGTTGGTCCTAATGTTGATGAAGGTTTTTATTATGATTTTAAAGTAGATGAGCATATAGGCGAAGAGGATCTGGAAAAAATAGAAAAAAAAATGCGCTCCCTTGCAGAAAGCCAAACTGAAATTACAAAATATAGTTTGACGAAAAAAGAGGCGTTGGAAAAATTCAAAAAAGATAATCTTAAAATAACAGTTCTTGAAAAAATTCCAGATAATAATGTCTCTGTTTATAAGCAAGGAAATTTTGAAGATTTGTGTAGAGGACCACATCTTGCGAATACGAAGCTATTGCAAAATTTTAAACTTCTAAAAATAGCCGGAGCATATCTTGGTGGTAATGAAAAAAATGAAATGCTTACTAGGATTTATGGTATAGCTTTTGCAGATCAAAAGGCTTTAAAAGCTCATATTACCATGCTTGAAGAAGCAAAAAAAAGAGACCATAGAAAACTAGGCAACGAACTAGGGCTTTTTAAATTTTATGACGAAATGGGTGCCGGATTGCCTCTTTGGCTTCCTGCTGGTGCTAGATTAAGAGGCAAACTTGAATCGCTGCTTTTTAAGGCTCACAGAAGAAGAGGTTATGAGCCTCTAAGAGGACCTGAAATCTTAAGATCTGATTTGTGGACTAAGAGCGGGCATTATCAAAACTATGGCGAAAATATGTATTTTACCGAGGTTGACAATCAAGAATATGGCTTAAAACCTATGAATTGTCTTGGACATATTAAAGCATATGAAGCTGATGTAAGAAGCTATAGAGATCTTCCGCTAAAATATTTTGAATTCGGAACCGTGCATAGACATGAGCAAAGTGGTGTTCTTCACGGCTTATTAAGAGTAAGAGAGTTTACTCAAGACGATGCACATATTTTTTGCACAGAAGAACAGATAAAAGATGAAATTGTTTCAATTATGGATTTTGTCGATACTCTTATGAAAACATTTGAGTTTGACTATACTATTATGCTATCAACAAAACCGGAAAAGGCGATTGGTTCTCAAGAGTTTTGGGATAAAGCAACAGACGCTATTAAGCATGCATTGGAGTTTCAAAATCTTGAATATGGAATAGACGAGGGTGGCGGAGCTTTTTATGGACCGAAAATTGATATTAAAGTTACTGACGCAATAGGTAGAAAGTGGCAGTGCGGAACTATTCAAGTAGATCTTAATTTGCCTGAGAGATTTGAGCTTAGCTATATTGACGAAAACAATGAAAAAATGCGCCCTGTGATGATTCATAGAGCAATTCTTGGTTCATTTGAGAGATTTATAGCAATATTAACAGAACATTATTCTGGAGAGTTTCCGTTTTTTATAGCGCCTATGCAAGTTGTTATTATACCTATTTCTGATTCGCATCTTGAATACTCAAAAGAGATTAAAGCACTGCTAGCTTTAAACGATATAAATTGCACCATAATGACTAAAAATGATAGCTTGAATAAAAAAATAAGAACTGCAGAGATGCAAAGAGTTCCTATGATTATTGTTCTTGGAGATCAAGAGGCTCAAGACAGAACTGTAGCGCTTCGCGATAGAAGAGCAAAAGAGAGAAAAACGCTCTCTTTGGATGAATTTTTAGAATCAACAAAACAAAAATCAAACGAGGTAATTTTTTGAATAAAAAAGACAATAAAACATCAACGCCAATGAATGAGAAGATTAATCTTCCTGAAGTAAGATGCCTAGGTGATGACGGTACTCAATATGGAATAGTTTCTAGCAAAGAAGCTCTTAAAATTGCTCAAACTGAGGGGTTGGACCTTGTTTTGATAGCTCCGGATGCAAAGCCGCCTGTTGTAAAAATCATGGATTTTGGAAAGTTTAAATATCAGCAGGAAAAAAAGGCAAAAGAAGCCAAGAAAAAACAAGTAAAGGTTGTTGTAAAAGAGATAAAACTTACTGCTAAAATAGCTCAAAATGATATTAATTTTAAAATTAAACACGCTCTTGAATTTTTGGCTCAGGGTAATCATGTTAAATTTCGCGTTTTTCTTCGTGGTCGCGAAGTGAGCAATCCAGAGTCAGGCAAAGAAGTATTGCTAAAAGTAAAAGAGATGCTAGGCGATGCCGGTATTGTTGAAAAAGAACCGCAGTTTGAAGGGCGATTTGTCAATATGTATGTTCTGCCGCCTAAGCATGAAAAAAAGAAGTCTGAATAAATTTTTGAAAGGAGAAAAAGATGCCAAAGATGAAAACTGTCAAGGGTGCATTAAAGCGCTTTAAAGTTAAAAAAAATAACATTAAACGCGGAAGTGCATTTAGAAGACATATTTTGACGAAAAAAGACTCGCAAAAAATGCGAAATCTTAAATCGCCAAAAACTGTTCATCCAACAAATGTAACAGCAATAAAAAAACAACTTTGTATGGCTTAATGACATACTCCCCCTTGCAATAAATATAAAATTGTAAAGGGCAAGTTCGCAATAAGAGCGACACCAATAAATTAAACAGGTTAAGGAGATACTTAAATGAGAGTAAAAACAGGTGTAGTAAGACGCAGACGCCACAAAAGAATGCTTAAACAAGCAAGTGGATATTATGCAGGTAGAAATAGCCAATTTAGAAAAGCTAAAGAACAAGTAGAAAGAGCCTTAGTTTATGCTTTTAGAGATAGAAAGCAAAATAAAAGAGAATTTAGAAAACTTTGGATTATAAGAATTAATGCGGCATGTAGAATAAATGATATATCTTATTCAAAATTTATGCACGGTCTTAAACTAGCAAATATTGAGCTAGATAGAAAAATTCTTGCTGATATGGCTATTAATGATGCTGCTAGTTTCACATCTTTGGTAGAAAAAGCAAAAGCAACTTTATAAAACTTTTTATTCTTTGCGCTTTACAGCGCAGAGAATTTTTCTTAATTAAAATAATCAAACACTAATTTAGCGTCTTTTTGACTAATAACAAGCTCAAGCTCATCTAGTTGTGCATTTTCTATCGCTTCAAATGAGCCAAAATAGCTTATTAGTTTTTTCATTTTTGCCTCCCCGATTCCGCTAATAGCCAAGAGTGAAATTTTTTTATCGCTTTTAATTTTCTGCTTTCTGTGAAATTCAATTGCTTGATTATGAGCTTCGTCTCTTATGTTTTGAAAAAAATGAAGTCTTTTATCGCTCGGAAGTAGTCTAAAAACATCTATATCGCTATATAAAATATCTTTTGCGCTTCCTTTGGCTCTATGTGCTTTTGAGTCGATTTT
>JAUPLZ010000210.1 GCA_030836705.1 Campylobacterota bacterium | reverse complement strand
GCCGCAAGAATTTTTAAAAAAAAGTATAAAAACACGAAAATAAAAGATGAAAAATCCGTATAAAAATTAGAAAAAGTTATGATATAATCGACGATAGTTTAAAATAAAGGGTCTAAAGATGAAAAAACTAATATTAGGTTTAGCTGTTTCAGCGCTGTTTGTCTCTACTGTTTTGGCTCAGGATATCAGTGCCGAAAAAGGCAAAGGAATTTTTGAAGCAAAGGGTTGCGCAGTTTGTCATAAGAAAGATATGGACACAATCGGACCATCACTTGCTACCATTGCCAGAGCTTATCTTGGAAGAGAGATAGAGCTCATATCATATCTTAGAGGTCAAGGTCCAGCAATCGTAGATCCTGCTCGTGCGTCTGTCATGAACCCGCAGCTAGTAAAGATTAGAATGCTTTTTGATCCAGAGATGCAAGCCGTTGCGACATATATGATTTCAGTAAATGATAGACCGTTTTAAATAGTTAAAAAAAAGGGAAAGGGAAAAATGAAATACAACCATTTTTTTATATCAAAAGTAATAGTTGCCTTAGTTCTTACGCTGACAACTGTTTTTGCAGCTGCCAAAGCTGCTACTCCGGTAGCGACACCAGAGGTTGCTAAAAGCACAAAAGATACGCCGCTAACTGATGCTCAAAAGTTTTATGGAACTGAGCTTAAATCATCAAAAAAAGTTGTGCATCCACCGTATGCATGGGGTGACTGTACTGTTTGTCATAAAGATGCAAAGGGAGAGAAGGGTTTAGTTATGGACCCTCCTGAATTATGTGCTATGTGTCATGAAGCTAAAGATGGCAAAAAGTTTATCCATGGACCGGTTGCAGCTGGCGCTTGTACATCATGTCACAATCCTCATGAGTCGGATAATGCAAAACTTTTAGTAGCATCAAGTATAAATGAGCTTTGTGTATCTTGTCATCAAGATAAAGATGAGTTTTTACGCAAAACTGCAAATATTCACCCTCCTGTAAAAGATCAGTGTACAAATTGTCATGATCCGCATACAGAAAATCATCTCTTTCAATTAAAAGCTGATGGTAAAAAAGATTTGTGTGTAATGTGCCATGTTGATAAAGAGATTTGGACAAGTACAGTAACAGATAAGCACGGTGCACTGAACAGACCAAGAAAATGTCTTGAGTGTCATGATCCGCATGGTTCTTCAAATCCGAAGTTCTTAATTAAAGATACTTCAAAAGAGTTATGTTTAACATGTCATAGCCAGCCTGTAACAACAGATGAAACAGGCGAGAAACTTGCAGATATAGGGAAGCATCTTGAGAACAATCCGGATTGGCATGGTCCGATTCTTTGGGGTGATTGTGCAGCTTGTCACAATCCGCACGGTTCAAATAACTTAAGAATGTTAAATAAACCGTTCCCAAGAACTTTCTATGAAGCTTTTGATCAAGATAACTATATCTGTTTTCAGTGTCATGAAAAAGAGAAAATTATGGATGAAAAAACGTCAACCGCAACTAACTTTAGAAACGGTGATGTGAATATGCACTTTATACATGTTAATAAAGAAAAAGGTCGTTCTTGCCGTGCATGTCACGATTTCCACGGTACGAAAGAGTACCCGCACCACTTAAGAGCAAAGACGCAGTTTGGTAAGATTAACTTCCCAATCCGTTTCATAGAGGCTGAGAATGGCGGTTCATGTGCTCCGGCATGTCATGCTCGTCGTCACTATGACAAAGTAACACCAAAAGTCAACCTTAAGTAGTTGATTTGAAACGAATATATATACTTCTTTTGCTATTTGTCTCAGTTTGTGGCTGGGCAAAAGAGGTATCTCCATCAGTTGCAATTGTTCAGCCGCAAGATAAAAGCCGTTATGTAGGCGAGGGCAGTACTTTCGTAATTGATACTACATTTAAAGAAGCCGACACAATTGTTATAAAACAAGATAACAATATAACTACCTCACTTAAAGTAAAACCGGAAAAAAATACATACTGCAAAACAGTTGAGCTTAAACCAGGAGTAAATATAGTATCTGTAAGTTTATACAAAGATGCCAAGCTGGTAAGCAAAAGTGATAGAGAGCTTTATTTTCTCTCAGAACTTTTTGAGGGTGTTAATGAAGAGGATGCAGAGAATTATAAACTAAGATTTTTTCATAATGATGAAAAGGAGAAAAAGTGCGTCTCTTGCCACGATATGAAATCAAATATTCCAAAAAACAACGAACCGCTTCAAGATGTAACTAAAACAACATGTTATGCATGTCATAGCGGTATGATAAATACAAAAAATACGCATGCACCGGCTGCTAACTGGCTCTGTGTTGATTGTCATGACGGCAAATTCGGCGAGTACAATATGGCGGATAAGGGCGCTTCAAAGTATCTAGTAGCTGACCCAGTAGCAAAAACCTGCGGAAGCTGTCATGATACAGTTGATGGGTGGCAAAACAGCAAGTTTGGGCATGGACCTGTAAATGATGGAAGATGCGAGAGATGCCACAACCCGCATGGCTCAAATAATGAGTTCTTTCTTCGTAAAAATATTTGGGAGCTGTGTACAACTTGCCATGCCGAAAAAGCTAATGGAAAACATGTAATACCTGCAATAGGTTTTGGAGCACCGACAAAAGATGGCGGTCATCCGACAAGAGATAGAAAAGACCCTGTTCGTCCAGGAAGAGAGCTTACTTGCAGCGGATGCCACGACCCGCACGGCTCTAGCGGAATATTTCTTCTTAGAATGAAAGGCACTATGCCTTACGGCGTATGTCAAAGATGCCACAAAAAGTAAATATAGAGTAATTGCATCACAAAAATATCACAGCGTAACCATTTTGTAATCTTTGCGTTACAAAAAGTAACATTAAGTGAATATATACTATAAAATGATGTCCTTCAATAATACTTAGTTAATAATTTGTTATACTGAGATTAGAAATAGTATTAGAAAAAATTATATACTATTGTGAAGGGGACAAAATGATTAGTAATAAAATCAAAGTCATAATAACGGCTTCAGTCATCTGCTCGGCGTACTTGTTCGCAGGTTCTATCAGTGGTAGTCCGCACGATTTATCTGCAAATGCAACGCTACAGAGTAATACCGCTGACAATGGTGAGATATGTGTATATTGTCATACGCCTCACGCGGCTAATACTGCTTTTTCAGGTGCGCCGTTATGGAATAAGGCGACACCGGCTGGTACTTTTACTATGTATGCAGCAACAATAGGTGGAACAGCGCAAGCTGCGTCACCTTCAAGCCCGTCTTTAGCATGTTTAAGTTGTCATGACGGTGTAAGCTCGATTGACTCTATTGTAAATGCTCCGGGGTCTGGTTTAAATGCGGTAGCAGGAAATAAAAATATAATTTCTGGTTTGGCATCAACTTACGGCGGTAACATAGGTGGAGCACCGGGTGTAGCGACTGTTGGTAATCCTAACTTATCAAATGACCATCCGGTTTCTATAGTTTATACTGAAGGTAGAGCTGGATTAAGGCTTAAAAATGTTTCACTTGCAACTTTAGGTGATACTGTGGCATGGGTTGGTGCGACTACGATTCAATCACTTCTTCGCACAGATGATAAGATTGAGTGCGGTAGCTGCCATGATCCGCACAATGGTGGAAAAGTTCAAGGTACGGCTACAGAGGTTAACTTTCTTCGCCACACCAATACAAATAGCTACCTTTGTTTAGGTTGCCACGATAAATAGTCCTAATTAAGCAAAGTGCAAGGGAGAATTTCCCTTCGCTTTCTTTTGCAATTATACTTTCTTTGATATAATGTATAATTATTAATATCAAAGTCGGAGTCTCTTATGAAAATCACTCTTCTCTTAATTCAAATCATAGTTATTTTATTTTTTCAAGCTTGTGCTACTAAAGAGGTTGAAGTTGAGCAAGTTACTATATTTCCCTCATATCCGGAAGAACCCAAAATATTTTACCTAGCCACATACACCGGCGGTGCCACAGAGGATAAGGCGAGTGCATTGGACGCTTTTTTAGGCGAAACAAAGAGTACAAAAAAAGTCTCAAATATTGTTAAGCCATACGGGGTTGGTCTGCAAGATGGCAAGGTTTATGTTGCTGACACGGGGACTGATGTAATATTTGTTATTGATGAAAAAACAAATGCTTTAGAGTACATAGGCAACAGTTCGTCTGGAAGGCTTGCCGCGCCTGTCGGTATCGCTTTTGATAGAGATAAAAATATATATGTAAGTGACTCGCGTGAAAAAAAAGTGTACGGGTACGATACAAAAGGGAACCAGATATTTGCACTTGGAGATAGGTTGGACTTTGCCAACCCAACCGGAATAGCGATAGATAAAAATCAGCATAGATTATATGTTATTGATACGAAGTCGCATCAGTTTAAAGCTTATGATATAGCTACAAAAAAACATCTTTATAGTGTTGGAAAGAGAGGCACTGAAGATGCCGAGTTTAACTTCCCTACAAATGTGGCGGTAGATCAAAGAAATGGAAATATAGTAGTAGTGGATACTCAAAATTTTCGTGTACAGATTTTTGATAAAGATGGCAAGTTCTTGAGTAAATTTGGAAATGTAGGCAACAAACCGGGGACATTTGCTAGGCCCAAAGGTGTAGGCATTGATAGTGAGGGTAATATATATGTAGCAGACAGTGCATTTAACAATATTCAAATTTTTGATGAAACTGGAACTAAGCTGCTTATGTTTTTTGGCGGTGGCGGTTTTGGACCGGCACAGTTTCGTCTGATAACCGGAATATACATAGATGAAGATGATAAAATGATAATTGCTGATGGTTTTAGCGGAAGAGTACAAACATTTCAGTATGTAAGCCAGAAGTGGAAACTAAAAAATCCACAAAAATATAATGAGCTTAAAGCAGCTCCTAAGATAGATTCACAAGAAAAAAAGTAGGGCAGAATTTTGAATAAATTTTTATTAATAGCCGTTTTGGGCACACTTTTGTATGGAGAAAAAACATTGTTACCGGAATCTACCGCTGCGGTTGTAAACGGTATAGCAATTTCTGTAGATGAAAGAGACAAAGAGGTAGGCAAACTGCTTCCAAAGGCTTATTTTCACTCGACAGTAGATGAAAAAAAGTTAAAAGATTTACAGATCTGAAGAGCACACGTC
>JAUPLZ010000209.1 GCA_030836705.1 Campylobacterota bacterium | reverse complement strand
TTGCACTCAAAAACTATCTCCTGATATCTAACCTCAACTATTTCAAACTCTTTTGTTCCGTTTGGAAGCTGTACTTTTACATCATCTCCCTCTTCTCTTCCTAAAAGCTGTTTCGCCAAAGGGGAGTTGAAAGAGATTAGCCCCATGTCAGGATTGCTCTCACAACCGCCGACTATGGTGTATGTAAACTCTTCATCGCTCTTAACATCAGTAACAACGACGGTTGAGCCAAAGCTTACTTTAGAGTGCTCAAGCTCAGTCGGATCGACTATCTTTGCGCTCCCTATAATCTCTGCTAGCTCTGCCAAACGATGATCCAGCTGTTTTTGCTGCTCTTTTGCCGCATGGTACTCGGCATTCTCTTTTAAGTCACCGTGTTCAAGCGCCTCTTCTATCGCCTTTACTACTGCAGGTCTTTTTACACTTTTTAAATCTTTTACTTCTGCTTGGAGTTTGTTGTATCCAAAAAGTGTCATCGGTTCTATTTTTTCCATAAATTATTCTCTTTTGTTATTTTTTTTTTACAATTATAGCAAATTAAATTTTTAGTGAGCTATCTCATAAATTCTCTCAGGTGCTATATCCGCACCGTTTGCCCATTCTATCGTGTTTGCATTGAGTTTAAAATTTTTGAAAAATTCCACATTTTTGAGTTGAGCGAAAATTCCTGTCTCTTTTTTTGACATGATATACTTTTTTAAATCCGCTTCTTTTTGTACTTGCTCTTTTTTATTTGCTTCGTAATCACTTATTTCAAAAAGAAGTTGTACTTTAAAATCTTTTATATATCTTGCTTCTATAATATTTATCATTTTTTTCACTCCTTAAACAAGAGGTTATTGCTTTCTCTTTTTAAATAGGTGTGATTTTTGAGATAAATAAGACTATTTTATAGCTCAAAATCTCTTACAAATCCCTCATCATTATATTTTAATATTTTATTTATCATGGATATTATTGAGAGCACTTGATGCTGAAAGTATCCTTCAATATTGTCTGATTCTAATATTTTTACAATAATACGTTTTATTCTTTTTAGAAAATGATTAATTTCTTCATAAGCATCTTTGTGTCTCTCTTTAATATGTACTCTTTCAACAAGCATTGAATAACGATGAAATAAATGTTGAAGCTCATCAAAATTTTTATTATCCATTACTGAGTGGATTAATTCATTCAATCGCATTTCTATTTCCATGTATAAATGCATATTGTCTTCATGTCTGCCATGAACAAAAAGATTTCTACCATGTAATTCATATTCAAATAATTCTTTTCTTGCTCTAGTCATTTTCTTTTCTTCAAGTTCTCTTATTTTACGAACTTCATCAATAAATATTTTATCAATGAACTGTTTTGGATATTTTTGTTGATAATATTCTAAAAATCTATCTGCTGTATATATATGAAAATCAACTCCTGCTTCATCAAAGATTTCTTTTTTTAATTGAGGTAATGGCATGATTCGTTTTCCATCTTTTTCAAGCCACCAATCTTCTTTTACATCGCCAGATATAAAAATTATTGGTTTTTTAATAACTTTCGCTTTCTCTATTATTTGTTTCCAGAGTATTAAATCACCATACTTTTTATCCTCATCTTTTTTTGAATCCTTAAATCCAGGGGGAATCTTTTTAGAGTATCGATTTTCTCCATCTTTCTTTATTTTTAACATATCTTCATCGTTATAACACGAACCAACACATTTTTCAAATAAATCGTTAATTTTGTCCAATATATCATCTTTATCTAATAATTTTGGATGTTCATTTTTCTTTTTTTTGATATCTTTGATAACGGATTCAAGACCACTGTCAATTTTTGTTTTGACTTCTTCCCAATCTAAAAAAGGATGGTTTTTATATTTTTTATCGATACTATCTTTTGTACTATTCAATGTAGTCAAAATTTCGTCATAAGACTTTTCATAATCAGAAATAACTGAAATTCTATTTTCGAAAAACTCATAACCAACTTGATGAGGAATCCAAAGCTTATCATTCTTTTTAAGTTCACTTAAAACTTCAAAGTATTTATCAACAGTTTCACGACGATACCTATACATATTAAGTAAAGTATTTGTATCAAATACAAAAATACACTCATCCCACAGTTTCGTAAATTCTTCTTCCGAATACTGATGATATTCTCTAAAAGTATTTTTCATATTTTGTTTCTCCTATTGATAAATTTTTTTCTATTATTTAAATCACTCATTATTACCCTTCATCAACCCCAACTCAAAAACATCCCTCTCTATCTCCGCCCTCAACTCTTCTTCACTCGGCAAATAGAGCTGATATTTTGACACAAACAGATTTTCATTGTCATTTAAAACGGAGTATTTTACGACTGTATTGTCTTTGTCTGCACAGAGTATGATTCCGATGGTTGGGTTATCATCTTTTTCTTTTTCCATATCGTCATACATTCGCACATACATGTCCATCTGCCCTACATCTTGATGGGTTAGTTTTCCTTTTTTCAGGTCTATGATGACAAAACATTTCAACATGTAGTTATAAAAAACCAAGTCTATGTAAAAGTCACTTGTCTCTGTTTTGATTCTTTTTTGTCTGGCTACAAATGCAAAACCACGTCCAAGTTCTAGTAAAAATTCTTGTATCTTTTCGATGAGTGCAGATTCTAAGTCGCTTTCATAAAAAGCATTATTTTGTTTGAGGTCTAAAAATTCTAAAACATAAGGGTCTTTGATGATATCTTTTGAGGTGAGTTGTAAATCTTTTGTATTTTCTTTAGCTTCATTTATGACTGGTTGTTTCTCTTTACTTGAGATGATTCGCTCATAATAAAAAGTACCGATTTGTCTCTCTAATGCTCGTGTGCTCCAGTTTGAAGCAACTGTTTCATCTACATACCAATCTCTTGCATTTTCATTTTCAACCCTTAGTATCATTTTATAATGAGTCCAACTTAATTCTCTCCGCAGTGAAGAGAGAATTGGAA
>JAUPLZ010000022.1 GCA_030836705.1 Campylobacterota bacterium | reverse complement strand
GATCTTATTAAACATCATTTTAAGTTTACCCGGCGTAACATTTGTTACTTCCATTCCCGCTCTTATGTCAGTTATGACAAATTTACTAGGCGCAAAAAACTCATCTCCTCCATCAAGCTGGGCACCTGCTATATTTGGAAGAATTTTTGCAATTTGATGAACCGGATTGATTGATTTTTCTGGGTATGCGGCGTGACCTTGCTTGCCTATTAACTCTAAAACACCGTTAATTGAGCCTCTCCTGCCCACTTTTATCACATCACCGAATATTTTTTCACAAGTCGGCTCCGCAACTATCGCATAATCAGGAAGTTCGTTTTTTTCTTTTAGGTATTTAAGAACCTCTAGCGTGCCGTATTCACCGTCGCCCTCTTCATCAGATGTAAGTATAAGTGATATTCTTCCATTAAATGATTTTATTTCTTTGACTGCATTCAAAAAAGCAGCAATACCGCTTTTCATGTCTTGCGCGCCTCTGCCATATATCACACCATCTTTTTCTAGTGGCTCAAAAGGCTCGCTTTGCCATCCATCTCCAGCCGGAACAACATCCAAATGTCCTGCAAAAGAAACATGTTTACTATTGCTATCTTTGACAGCGGCAAAATCTTTGTACATATATAAGTTTTTAATACCGTTTTTGTTTATCTCTACGCATTTAAAATCATCGAGATAGCTTTTAATAAATTCAAAACTGCCGCCATCGCTAGGCGTTATGCTTTTAAAAGATATGAGTTTTTTAAGGAGTTCAGCAGTAGTCATGTTAATTTTCCGAATATATTTTTTTTGTAGTTGTTTTTAGTTTTTCAGATAGTATTTCCACAAATTTTTGATACAAGATTGCGATTATCACTTTATTGTCTTTTCTTGGCACATCATCAATTCCGAACTTTAAAAGAGATGTATCATCCTCATGCGAAACTATTCTTGCACTCCTTGGCTCACTGGTAATTGCCGACATTTCGCCAAAAATAGCTCTTTTTGAAAGAGTCGCAAGATGAACATGATTTTCATAGGAGATAGAGTAAGAGCCTTTTTTTTGAACACCCAAGAGAACATCAACAGAACCATTGATTACATAATAAATCTCTTTTGATTTTTCACTTTGCTCAAATATAAACTCGCCTTTTTTGTATTTTTTAAACTCTACATCCTTTGTGATTTTTAATACTTCATCGTTTGTAAAATCATCAAAAAAAGAGAGTCTATTTTTGATAACAAGAAGAGTGTTCTGGGCGTTTGTAAGTTTTTGCACACTCAAATCAATTTCCTTAAAATCTAGCTATTGTCGCTGCGCCATTTTTATCTGATTCATAGCTTTTTACACTAGGGTGTTCTTTTAAAAATTCTCTAATCGCTCTTGAAAGTATACCAGAACCGACTCCATGAAAAATATAAACCTCATCAAACCCTGCCAAAATAGAATCATTAATAAAAATATCCAGTTTATTTAATGCATCCTCTACTCTAAGCCCATGCAACTCTATCGAAACAGATGCTCTTTGCGGCTTGTCTACATCTAGTTTTATGGTTTTCTTTTTCTTTATTTCGACACTTTTTGTAAGCTTAGAAAGCAAAAATGTCATTTTAATGCCACCACAATTAACAATAGCATAATCATCTTTTATTTTTTCAATCACACCGCTTGTGTTTGAATATTTGACACTATCGCCTATCTTAAAATCCTCTTTTTGAGCGGTTTTGTCTTCTTGTACTTTTTTATAGAGCTCATTTGCTTTATTAAGAACCCTGTGCGCCTCTTTTGAGTCCATTGTTTTTATTGCATTTTTTGCTTCTTTTATCGCATCAAAATACTCTTTATTTAGCCTGCTTTTTTCATCTTCAAGGGCTTTTTTTAACTCCTCTTTTTGAATAGCAATCTTTTTTCTATCATTGCAAAGTGCTTCAAGCTCACTATTTATCTTATCTTTTTTTAGTTCAAGTTCCAACTCCAATTGCGAACTTCTCTCTATCAAATCATTTAACCGCTCTTTTTCAATCCCATAGACTTCTTTTGCTTGATTTACTATATCAAGCGGTATTCCATATCTTATTGCCGTTTCAAAGGCATAGCTTTTTCCTATGCTTCCTTGCAAAAAACCATATGTCGGCACTCTTTTTTCTTCATCATAAATTGCCGCCAATAGCTCTACTTTTTTGTTTGACGCAAGAAGAGCCGCTAGTCTTTTATGGTGGGTTGTAATGACTATTTTGCACTCTTTTTCTATAAGAGCCTCAATGACTACTTTAAAAAGCGCTGCCGCTTCTTCACTGTCGGTTCCTAGCTCTATCTCATCAACTCCGACAAGAATCTCTCTTTTTTTAAAAAGTTCTCTAAAAGCACTTATTCTTCCGGCAAATGTTGATATATCGTTTGAGACATTTTGAGGGTCATCAATAATTGCATCTATTTCTTTAAATCTGCCGACTATCGTCTCTTCTTTGTTGCACTTAAAAGGAATTAGATATTTTGCCATCAATGCAGCGCTTAAAATAGACTTCAAAAGCATCGTTTTTCCGCCTGCGTTTACGCCGGTGATTAAAATAACAGATTTTCTAAAATCCAGACTTATTGATTTTGGATTGTGCAAAGCCGGATGAATAAACGACTTTAAAACTATATCTTGCGAATCACTAGGAAGCACAAACTCCAAATCTTTTGATTTTGCAAAAAAAACTCTTGCTTGATAGTGATCAAATCTATCAAAAGCTCTATTTATAAACTTCAAAAAAAGTATGAATTTTGATAAAACAAGAGATATCTCTTTTTCAACGGCATAAATCATCTCGCTTTGCGTGTTTAAAAGATGCTCTAATTCATTTTTGAGCTTGTTTATTTCAAAAGGAACAGTATAAAAAAAGCCGGATGCACTTCTGCCTACAATATTTGCTTTTATAATATGATTAAATCCGCCTCTTACCAAAAGCGCCTCTTCGTTGTTTATCACATGAACTTGCTTATCTACCATGTAGGTGGCTAGTTTTTGATTGTTTGCTATTTGAATTAATCTAGTTTGTATCTGCTTCTTTTTTTCTTTTATCGTTCTTTCTATTGAAAATAGTTCAGGATTTACGCTTGAGTTTATCTTTCCTTCGTTGTCTATTTTGTCCAGTTCAGTCACTATCTCGCTAGGCGCTACTATCTCTTCTAGCCAACTTTTTATTTTGCCTTCTTTAAAAGCATATTTTTTAAGATAGATGAAATATTTAATAATTTTAAAAATCTCATACAAACTATCTATTTTTAAAACACCTGCTTTTGAGAGCTTTATTATTTCTACATCTATATTTTTTACTTTTGGAGCACTTGAAAAATCATATTTTGCCAAGTCGCTTAAAAAAGCGTAATGAATTTTGTAATCACCTTCTACGGCTATCTCTTTTTCTCTTGCAAAAAGCGAAGTAAGTGAGTTTACATGGTTTGCAAGATCTAGTTTATCGAACAAATATTTCTTCCTTTTTTTAATAAACCCTTGTTTTTTGTCTATTTTTTATAGAAATATTATCATATGGTAAGTTATGCTAGTTATAATAACACACATTAAAAATTAAAAGGATTATCATGGCTGTAAAAGTTGCAATTAATGGTTTTGGTAGAATCGGGATGCTGGCTGCAAAGATTATTTCACAAAGAGATGATATGGAACTTGTTGGCATAAACTCCACATCTGCTCCTGATATGGTTGAATATCTAATGAAATATGATTCTGTTCACGGCGTTTTTAATGAAGTAGAACTTTTAGACGGCGGATATTTAAAAGTGGGCAAACACAAAGCAAAGCTTTTTTCTACTCGCAATCCAGAAGACCTTGATTTTGACTCAGTCAAAGCGGATGTCGTAATAGAATGTACTGGAAGTTTTTTGACAACCGAAGCCGGTCAAAAATATATAAAAGGAAGTGTAAAAAAAGTTGTTCTTTCAGCTCCTGCAAAAGACGAAACTCCGACATATGTAATAGGAGTAAATCACAAATCATACAAGGGTGAAGCCGTTATTTCAAACGCAAGCTGTACTACAAACTGTTTAGCGCCTGTTGTAAAAGTTCTTGATGATGCGTTTGGACTAGAAAAAGGTCTTATGACGACTATTCACAGCTACACAAACGACCAAAATGTTCTTGATGCAAGACATGATAAAGAAAGAAGAAGAGCGCGTGCAGCTGCTGTAAACATGATTCCAACTACAACAGGTGCCGCAAAAGCTGTTGGAAAAGTGTTACCACATCTAAACGGCAAACTAAACGGATATGCAATGAGAGTTCCTACTCCTGATGTATCGGTTGTGGACTTGACGGCTACTTTAAAAAAGAGCGTCACAAAAGATGATATCAATAAAGTTTTTGAAAATGCAGCAAATGGTGAATTTAAAAATCTTATAAAAATAGACAACGACAAGTGTGTATCTACTGATTTTATAAGCTCTCCGTATAGCGCTATTTATGTACCGGATCTTACTCAAGTAGTTGATTCAAACATGGTAAAAGTAGTAGCTTGGTACGACAACGAATGGGGATATACTAGCAGATTAATTGATATGGCTTATTATATAAGCAAAAACTAAGAGACTCTTCTCTTAGTTTCCAAGAAATTTTCTTACAAACTCGGCTATCTCATTTGGTTTTGTTTTTGCCATAAAGCCGTCAGCATTTAAACTCTTCGCCATGTCCACATTGCTCTTTCCGGACATTGAAGAGTTTACTACTATCGGTATCTTTTGTGTTTTTGGATTTCTTTTGAGCTCTTTAATAACAGTAAAGCCTGACGCTACCGGCATTTCCAAATCCGTTATTACAAGCCCTATATCATTATACTCGTTTAAAGAATTAACATAATCAAGCAAAAGCTGCCCATTGACAAACATTTTATGTTTTGCGCCTATTTTTGTAAGAATTTTCTCAATCGCTTTTGAGGCAACAACCGAGTCTTCAGCGACCAAAACAAGTTTTTCTTTATCAAAAGAAAATGTCGCTATATTCTGAATATTATTCTCTATTTCATCATTGATTTCCGGAAAAATATCACTTAACATCTGTTCTACATCGACTATGTGCACAATATCGTTTTTTTCGTTTTTTGTGTAGTTGTTTATTTTATTGCCGTAATCATTGGTAACCGGAACCATTATCTCTTCCCAGTTTT
>JAUPLZ010000208.1 GCA_030836705.1 Campylobacterota bacterium | reverse complement strand
CAAAGCAAAACTTAAATGTTTCAAGTTTGTATATTGCATTTGTGTTCTTCTTTTATTAACACCTATTTTTCTTTTTTCATATATATCAATTTCATGATATTTTGCTTTAAAAACTTTAATAAGTTCATTGATAAGTTTAATTTGTTGTGTTGATTTGTTCATTTTTTCCTTCTTCGCCTCTACTGAGGACTTGTTGATTAAACCATTACTGGAAACCTACTTTATATGCATATTAGAATGTATTTTTAATTTACATGATAAGTGACATTTAATGAATGCACTGAGCAATCACAATTTTTTCCATGACACTCATAATTTCTTAATGATTCAATTACGGAAGATATTAAACCTTCGCCACTCTGTTTTGATTGAAAATATGCAATGTAATATGCTTTATTTAAATATACAATTGCCGACTCCACTTCTTCCCTTGTTAATCCAATGTGACTATCTCGTAAAGAAGATAGTACCTTTTTAATATCAGTTGTGAAAATCATTTTATAAATTGAAACAACTATTTCAGCAATGTCATCTTTGGCATTGAATCTATCTTTTAACAAATTGCCAACTATCTGTTGATCTATATTTGAGTTGTTATGCTCAGCATTAATTTTGAACTCTTTTAAAGTTACAATTTTATTTTTCATGTTTTTCGTTATTTTTTTCATTGTTTATTCCTTTTAGTTTATATCTTCATCTGGGAACTTCCACAAAATAAAGATATTAAAAAAACACTTTTTTCAGAAGTGTTTTTATATTTTAATCTTTGGTCTATCTGCAAGAATAGTCAATAAATTCAAGCAGGTATCAACCTGATCACCTTCTATCTCTTCGATTTTATTCATATATTTTAATTGTGTATGGTATGGAGCTATTAAGCTAAAATCCTGAAAAGTTTTATTAACTACTTCTTCGTGAAGAAAATTTTGATATTTTTGAGTTAAACTGAATAAAACTATTTTTGTGTATTTAACTTTTTGATCAATGTTTTCTTTAGTTTCTCCAATTAAGCGAATCGTTCTTTTGTTGAGATCGCTTTGAGCGTAAATATTAGCAAATGCTAATATTTCATCAACACTCATCTTAAGTCCATATTCATGTATACAATATTTTATATGAGATAAATTTCTTTCTTTAATTTCGTAGAAATTCATAAACTATCCTTAACAACTTCCATTTAAGAAATTGGTCAATAACTTATTGACAGTAAAAGTGTAACAATTATTTCCTTAATTACGGCTGAGGAACTTCCACAAAATAAATGTTCATTTATTTCTTGCATATATCGAACCTAAATAAAACTTCACCAACTTCCAGTTCGTCTTCATTATTTCTAAATAATTCATAAAGCGGTATTTTATATGCCTCTAATGTCATTTTATACTCTCCTTTTTTTGTTAGAAGTGGCATTTAAGCCACCTCTAAATCGAAACTAATTCCAATCTCTCGTGCTGTTTCTTCAAAAGCAAACCACGCCATTAGATTCTGATTATTTTGAGATAAACATAAACTATCTTCTTTATCCCATTTTTTACCAAACAATTCAACTGGACTGTTGAAGCCAAACATTGATAGCGTATTTGATAAAAGCTCGTTTATATCGCTTGCATGTCTTTGTGTAAAAGCTTGCGTGTCTGTATAGTAAATTAATGCTCCAACCATCCCAGAAACACATCCATTCGACAGTAAATCACTTAAATATGATTCAAAGTTCTCATAGTCGCTTGCTTCTTTTTGAATGATTGTAAGCACTTCCCTTTCGAGTCCTGTTGTTGCATTGTAGTTTTTTAGATTTTTGATTTTCATCTTCTCTTCCTTAATTTAATTTTCTTTTGTTAAGATTTTAAAGGGTGTTTTTTTCTCTTTTTTGATTCAAATTTTAAGAAAAAGTCAGAACCTTTCTTTTGCTTAACTTTCTTCCGTTTTAGTTTCTCAGGTATGCTTTTTATGCTGTGTTTGGCTATTAAAAAACTTAGAAAAAAATTAATGAATATTGATTTTTCTTATAAGTTTTCTTGATGTAAAGTGAAACACTTAAAAATATAACTGATAACTATGACGGATTGTTAAGCAATTGGATTGGGGCTTTTTCTGTTTAGAAATTTGAATTAAGAAAGATTTTTTGTCATGCTTGCATGATTATGGCAGGGTTAAGGGGATGGGCTTAGAGATAGGAACTCATATATTGAGTTCCTTTTTTAGCTCTGAGAGCGGTTTTTTTATTTCTTTTATGATTATTGGATATGGCAAGTCTTCTATCTCTTTGAGACTCACATACCCAAGCTCTCCACCGCCATGAAATATTTGGCAAAATCCAAAGCCAAGTTCTTCCTCTGTATTTAATTCTGTGATGAGCCAGAAACTGTTGAGACAACTAATTTTTAAATAAACAATTGGATCTTTTACATCTTCCTGAGAGTAAAGTGCTGGAACTCTATTCGCTTGTTCTTGTGTAAGTAAACTCATTTTTAACCCTTTTAGTTTTAATTTTTGAATGTAAAACCCCAAAGTATGGGGCTTAAAGTGGTAAAGTTTCTAATGAATCTTCATTGAAAACTCTGTAATATTTGATAACTTTTGTTTTCTTCTTAGAGCCTTCTATTTCTTTTAGAATAGTTGAGAATAAAATTACTCCAAAGTCATTTTCAGATTTTGCAACTAAATTTGCTTCTTGCATCTGTTTTGCAGAAAACCACTTGTTACTTTTGTAGCCAAGTTCGGCTTTTGCTTCATTTAGAATCGCTTTATTTAATCCTGAAAACTCATGTCCTGACGCACTTAATTGTGTAGCACTTTTTTTGCTTGAAACTGCTTTTTCTACAGCCTCTGTGTACATTTCTATTACCGTTTTTTTGTAATGTCTTTGAGCTACTGGAGCAACTGTTGTTTCTACTGCTGGTGTGTTTGTATTTGTGTTCATTTCTGAATCCTTTTGATTTGATTTGCTTTTTTTGAAGATTCTGAGGGTTTCAGGTATCTAATCTTTCTATTTTTTAAAAAGACTAAATACCTTTTTCCTCAAGTTTTTCTCTCATTGAAGCTTTGCTTCTTCTGTTAGTTCTTCGGGCTTTCGAGGATTGTATGTAATGTTTTACAACTTAATTATTTCTGTAAATTGAGTAGCTATTTCAGAATATAATTCAGTTTAAATAAATTAAAGTTAAATGACTCAAAGCTTGGACTAATTGAAGATGCATTTGCATGAATGAAAATTTTGATTAAATGTTGTTAGTCTTTTTGTTAAAAAAATAGAGTAGATTAGATTTTGCTCTTTGTAGGAGCGTAGCGTTTTAGATTATCGAAGATGTTTTAGGGATTTAAAGGGAGTATCCCTTTTTTCATAAAATTGAATTCATGCTTGTCAAAAGTTTAAACATAAATGCGATAGAATCAATTAAAATATTTTGTTTATAAATATTCAAGAAAATTATTTTATTACTGGTTGGTTGGAGTGGTTGATTCAAAATATATTTTGTCATATACAGCAGTATCGTTAGCTGTTTATGAGTCAGAGGTTATCGCCAATCTTTATAGTCAAACAAGCGATTGGGACGCTGTTTATAAAAGTGTTGTTGAAGATAATGCTCTTCAAAAAGGTGCTCTTTCAACACGAAAACGAGAATTTATAGAACTAAAAAGAAGGCTTCAAACTTTAACATCTTCCCAGCTTGCTTACTACTCCGATGCTTCAAGTAGTGATTTAAAAAATCTCACAATGCTCAGTTGTTTCAAGCTATACCAATTCATTTATGATTTTGCAACTGAGATTATGAGAAAAAAATTATTGTTATTTGACTTTCAAATGCTCAATAGCGATTATGAATCATTCTATGATTCCAAACGAGTAGCTTACGATAATCTCAATACTATTTCAGAGGGCACACAATACAAGCTCAAACAAGTAATGTTTTTGATGTTTGAACAAGCTGGATTTATAGATAGTGTAAAAAATAAAAACATTCAAAAGCCATATTTATCACAAGAGCTGATAAAACTCATTGTTGAAGACGATCCAAAATATTTGAGTGCTTTTTTATACAATGACTATGAAATAAATGAACAAATCAAGAGATACAAATGAAATTAGAATCATTAGAAATAAAATATGATAAGTTATTTAGCAACCTAAAAAAAGAGAGTTTCTTGTCTATGAGTGCTCTTGGCGGGGAGATACCATTTTATATAGTGCCTTATAATCCAGAGCAAGAAAATGAGATAGTTAAAAAGACGAAGCAACTCAAAGATAGACTCTCCATTGCTGGTATTGGTGTTTATGAAATCAATCTCTATCTCTTATCACTGAACATGCTTGAAGACAGAGGAGCGTTAGATAAAATCATCTCCAAAGAGCAAAGCTTATCAAAGGACAAGTTATTTAAAACACTTCAAGGTGTTCTTGATAGTGAAACGAAACTTATTCCTTATATTGAAGAGTTGGCGAGAGAGAACCCATCCCAAATGATTTTTTTAACAGGTATTGGACAAGTATTTCCATATATTCGCTCCCATACTGTTTTAAACAATCTTCAAAACGCTATCAAAGATAGACCAACGGTTATGTTTTTTCCCGGAACTTACGGCAAAGACCTTTCCCTTTTTGGAAAGATGAAAGATGACAACTACTACCGAGCTTTTAACCTCGACACCCTAAACTTGTAAGGATACACAGTGATTGAAAAACTATTTAAAAAAGACATACATAGAAATATTGAGGGTGTTGTTAAAGCCGATAACTTAACAGATGATGCTGTATTTAAAGAGGTTGATGAGTATGTAATCACGAATGATTTGAATAAAAAATTAGATGAGTTTTTTGCTGAATACTCTTCAAGTATTGGCAAAAATACTCAAAATATTGGTGTATGGATTTCTGGTCACTTTGGCTCTGGTAAATCGCACTTGCTAAAAATTCTTTCGTACATCCTTACAAATGAGCGAAAACACTCTGACTTGATTGGAGAGCTGTTCCTTACAAAAATAGATGCTGATGATTTTGAGTTAAAAAGCAATATTCAAAAAGCACTCTCTGCTCCATCGGAAACTATCCTCTTTAACATTGACCAAAAATCAGATATCGGCAGCAAAAAGCAGGACGATGCTATTCTTGGTGTGTTTATGAAAGTTTTCAATGAAATGAGAGGTTACTATCCAAAGTTTGGCTATATCGCCAAGTTTGAAAGCGATCTTGATAAACGAGGCAAGCTCCATGAATTTAAAGCGAAGTTTAAAGAACTTAGTGGAGAAAGCTGGGAAAGCGGAAGAGAAACCATTTTATTAGAAGGCGATAATTTAGCCAAAGCACTATCGATGGTTGATAATATCTCTGAGCAAAGTGCATCAGACTTAATAGATAGATATGAAGCTAATTACTCTTTATCCATCGAAGAGTTTGCAAAGGATGTCAAAGATTACATCGATACCAAAGAAGATAATTTTAGATTAGTTTTCTTTGTCGATGAAGTGGGACAATATATTGGCGACAATACCAAACTCATGCTAAACCTTCAAACCATAGTAGAAACTCTTGCAACCGTTTGTGGTGGTCAAGCATGGGTTGTTGTCACTTCACAATCTGCGGTTGACATGCTTGTAAATGCCAACTCTGCTATGCAAAACGATTTCTCTAAGATTATGGGTCGTTTCAAAGTGAAGCTCAATCTTACAAGCCAAAATGCCAATGAAGTTATTCAAAAAAGATTATTAGAAAAAACAGACGAGGCAAAAGTAGATTTAATCTCGATTCACACGAAAATTCAAAATTCTCTCTCTTCGATTATTCATTTTAGTGACAGAAGCAGACAGTACCAAAACTATAAAAACAGTGAACATTTTGCACTGGTGTATCCATTTGTTCCCTATCAGATGGATTTGTTTCAGTCATGTATTTCTGGTTTGTCAGCTCATAGCGTTTTTCAGGGTAAACACCAATCAACTGGTGAGCGAAGTATGCTGGATGTTGTTCAAAACATCGCAAAAAGAATTTCAAGTGAATCAATAGGTACTATTGCTACATTTGACATGTTCTTTGATGGACTCTCTTCTATTATCCGTGGAGATGTTCAAACGCAAATCCAAAAAGCGACAGATATTTTAGAACCATTTGAATCAAAAGTGCTTAAAACTCTCTTCATGATTAAGTATGTAAAAGAGTTTACTCCAAACATCGACAACATCACAACCTTACTCGTTCACAAAATCATTAGTGTAGATATAGGAGATTTAAAGAAGCAAGTACAAAGCGCATTAAACAGACTTATAGACCAAACCTATATTCAAAAAATTGGAGAGCAGTACGAATTTTTGACGGATGTAGAAAAAGATATAGAAAAAGAGATTAAAGCTACT
>JAUPLZ010000207.1 GCA_030836705.1 Campylobacterota bacterium | reverse complement strand
TCTCACCTATTCCGCTTACCGTAGCACTCTTAAATCCGCTCAAAAAAAACGGCACATCGGCACCCACTTCAAGCCCTATTTCATTAAGCTCTTCTTTTGATAGATTCAAATTAAGCGCCTTGTTTATCATGAGCAAAAAAGTAGCGGCATTTGAGCTACCGCCTCCTAATCCTGCAAACGACGGGATATTTTTGTAAACTACCGCTTTATTATTTTTTACAAAATCAGCTATCTCTTTTTTTGGCTGATGTTTTATGAGCGCTTTGTATGCTTTGTATATTGTGTTTTGTTCTTTTGGACAGTCAAAATCGCCGACAATCTCAAACTCCAATCCTGCGCTTTTTTCAAACCACATCAAATCATAAAGCTCTTTTACAATAACAAATCTCGAATTTATAAGATGATAACCGTCTTTAAAGCCGACAATTTTTAGATAAACATTTATTTTTGCATAGGATTTTTCTAACATTTTTGTAATTTCGCCCTGTGTCATGTTTAGAATATCTCAAGTTGATTTATCAAATAATCCACTCTTTCATCATTTATCTCTATAACCGAGATATTTTTCTCTTGGATTATTTTATATACGCCGTTTTCTTGAATCTCAAAATCCTCTTTTTTTAATTTTTTGCCTATTTGTATGTTTTTCATTTCGCCATTATAGCTGTTTGAAGGCAAATTTATATGGTCTAAAATATGCAGCGGTTTTTCGCCTTCAAAAACGAAACCGCCCTCGCTTATTCTCTCAAGCGAACTCAAAGCGCCGATTGTATTTAGGTTTTGGCACAAAGTTTGAGCTAGGCTTCTTATGTATGCGCCTTCGCTTACCGTGGCTTCAAATGTAAGAAACGGATGGGAATAGTTGATAAAATCAGCTTCATAAATAGTTACAGGAACGCTTTTCATATCAAACTCTTCACCTTTTCTTGCCAAGTCGTACGCTCTTTTTCCGTCTATCCATTTTGCAGAAAATTTTGGAGGGGTTTGACTGGTAAGATTTTTTAAAGCACTAATTTCTTTTTTAATCTCATCGATAGTTAGCTTTTGCGTATCGATTACCTCTTGAACCCTTTCTATGTCAAATCCATCGCTAACGGCACCGAGCCAAAGTGTGGCTTTGTATTTTTTCGGAGCCTTTTTTAAAAATCTAAAAAGCTTAGTATAGTTTCCAAAAGCCACTATTAAAACACCTTTTGCAATCGGGTCAAGCGTGCCGCTAAAACCGGCTTTTTTTACTCCATATTTTCTTTTTAGTCTTCCCAAAAAAGCATGTGAGCTTATAAAAGGAGGCTTATAAGCGACAAAAAGCCTATTCATATTCTCTCCACAAAACTCGCTAAAATCTCTCTAATGCTTCCGCCAAAATTGATAGCTAACTTGAACTCTTTTCCAACTTTACTGACTCCAGTTACTCTGCCCATGCCGAATATCTTATGCTTTACAAGGTCGCCGCTTTTATATGGCTGACCGACATCTAGCTTCAATGAGCCTTTTATAACGCCTGACTCGCTTAAAAAGCGGCTTTTTATCATATTGTCCCGTTTGCCTCTAAAAAACCTGCTTTTTACGCAGCTTAAAGAAAGCTCTTTTTTTGCCCTTGTAAATGCCACATAGCCAAGGCGCCGCTCTTCTTCTATGTCATTCCCATCGCCCAAGAGCGGAAAATACCCGTCTTCAAGCCCGATTACAAAAACATATTCAAACTCCAACCCTTTTGCTGCATGAATACTCATCATAGATATCGACTCGCCGTCTATCGCATCTACTTCGGAAGAGAGTGCTATATCGTGAAGAAAACTTTCTATACTTTCATGCGGGTTTTGCTTGACAAAATCTCTTAATAATCCATAGAATTCATCCACATTTAAAACCCGCTCTATTTCATCGCTATCTAAAAACATCTTTCTAAGACCGACAATATTTTCAAACTCCTCAACAAAAGCATATTGCGAACTATTCAGCTTCTCTTTTAGGGTATTTATATTTGATACAAATGACTTAAAACTCTCTGCGCTTTTTTTGCTGACTATCTCTGAAAGCCTATTGTTGTCAAGCTCCTCAATAAGGGTAAAAATAGGCTTATTGTTTTGTTGTGCAACCATCTCTAATTTATCAAGCGTCGCTTTCCCTATGCCTCTTTTTGGCTTGTTGATAATTCTTTTAAACGAAAAATCATCAAAAGGATTTGTAATAATCCTAAGATAGGAGATGATATCTTTTATCTCCATTCGCTCATAAAATCTTATGCTATCTACTAACCTAAATGGAATTTTTTCTTTTGTAAAACCTTCTTCAAGAGATCTGCTAAGTGCATTTATCCTAAAAAGAACGCATATTTCTTTTGGTCTAACGCCTGCGTTTATTAATTTTTTTATATTTTTTGCAATGCCTAATGACTCTTCTGATTCGTTATTAAACTCTGCAAACTCAACATCTTTTCCGTCACCGACTATACTCTTTAAGGATTTTTCATGCCTTGAACGATTGTGAGAAATAAGTTCATTTGCGGCATTTAATATCTGCTTTGTAGATCTATAGTTATTTTCTAGCTTTATTGTTTGAGTATTATCAAAATTATTTGCAAACTCAAGAATATTTTTGATATTTGCCCCGCGCCATCCATAGATGCTTTGGTCATCATCGCCTACTACGCACAGATTGTTGTGTGTTGAACAGAGCTTTTGTAATATTTTATATTGTAGCTCATTTGTATCCTGATACTCGTCCACCATTATGTATTGATATTGCAAGCTTGTCTCTTTGCACAGCTCATCATTTTGGTCTAAAAGCCTATAAGTCAATGCCAGCAAATCATCAAAATCAACAAGATTATTTGCATTAAGATATGTTTCGTATCTTTCATAAATCTGCGCTATTTCTTTGTATTTCTTTCCGTTTTCACCCTCTATATTTCTAGCTTTTTCAATAGCGATAGACGGAGTTATTAAAGAATTTTTGAAGTGAGAAATCTCATTTGCAACCTGCTTTATGGTTGTTTTTGGATCAAACTGTTTTAAAATCTTTTTTTTATCATCCGTATCGATTATGATAAATGAGTTTTTTCTGCCCAACTTATCAATATGAAATTTTAAAAAATAAAGACCGAACTTGTGAAATGTAAAAAGCTTTGGCGGATATATAGACTCTTGTATCATCAAAAGCGCTCTTTCTCTCATCTCGGCAGCAGATTTGTTGGTAAAAGTTAAAGTAAGCGTATTTGCAGGATCTATGCCGATTGATATAAGATAAGCAAGTCTTGTCGTTATAGTCTTAGTTTTGCCTGTGCCGGCACCGGCTAATATAAGCACCGGTCCGTCTATTGTTTCTACGGCTTTTTTTTGCGCGGCGTTAAGCTCACTTATAATTTTTTTCACAACCCTTGCACTCTCTTAACCCTGATTCTATTTATATTTATTATATCATCTAATTCATAAATAAATATTTTTCACTGTTATTATAAGTTTTGCCATTATATAATGTTTGTTGACATTATTGTTTTTTATATTTATGTTTAGATTGTTGAATAACCAAAAAAGGATAGCGCCATGCTAAAAGACTTTTCAAAAATAAATACTTTTCTTATAGTTGCGAAGGAGAGGAGCTTTTCAAAAGCTTCTGCAAAAATAGGCATATCTCAGCCTGCTGTAACTCAACAGATAAAGTATATTGAGGATTTCTTAAAGTGTAAAATACTTGAAAGAAAGAAAAACGGCATAGTTCTTACAAAAGAGGGTAATGAGCTATACAGAACTGCCTTAAAGCTAGAAAAATACATAGCAACCGCAGAAAAAGAACTTTTAAGTATTATTGATAAAAAGATAGCAATACAAATAGGCGCATCAAGCACCATAGGAAATTATGTATTGCCGTCAGTCCATCATAAATTAAACACAAATTTGGGCACAGAGATAGTTTTAAGTATTGCAAAAAGTGAGCAGTTAATAGACGACTTGCTTGCTAGAAAAATCGATATAGCAATT